>JBKBQK010000013.1:0-18225 GCA_046292705.1 Candidatus Nitrosotenuis sp.
TCGAATCTCTCTCGGCCCATCATTTTTAGCCAACAGTAGCTGCCATCGAATCCACCCATTGTATTATTCTGTCAAAGCTGTCGCTCACAAACTCGGCCTTGATGTTTTTTGCTTTGGAGTATATTGCGGTGTGAAGGTTTTTGCCAAACTTGGGCTTGACAGAATTTATGGATTCTGAAAAGAATTTTGCGCCTTCCTCGGTTGCGCAAAACACCACTATTACCATTATGCTTTGTTTTTGTCTCCAGATTTTTGCAAGAAATTTTTGCAAGTCAAGCTCGTAGAGTACATCTATTGCATCTGACATGTTCCCAAGATCCAAGCTTTGCCAACCAAGTGAGCCAAAGACACATGATGCTGCGTGCGAATACATCTCGCTTTGTTGATCAGCGGCAAGCACCAAGACGTTCTTTTTTGGATCAAAATCGTTTTGGGCAAGGCTTAGTATCTGCAACGAGTTTGTCACGATTTGGCCAAACAGCTTAGATTCGGACTTGCCTATCTTTGCCTTCAGGTACATGTCTTCTATTGCAGAGATTGCAGGCAGTATTACTTCGCTTACGATCTTTTGCGTGTTTGCCCCAGAGTGCTGGCAGTTTCGAATTAACTGATATGCCTTTTGCGACAGGCCTGCACTGAGGTACTCTAGAAATTTTTCTTTGACGTAGAAGTAGTCTGCTGGGAACTCGAGGCGCTCCGTAGCAGAATCAATAAACCACAAATTTGCGTTGCCTATGTTTTTTTGTCTGATGAGGCCTTCTGCTGCAAACACGTTGAGGTATTTTGCCACCGTAGCACGATTGATTCCAAGTTTCTCTGCTATTTCTACTCCCGACAGCCCCGTCTTTGACTCCGATAAAATCTCAATTAGTTTTTGTTGCATTTGATCTTGCTGGTATCCTCTTGCCAAAGCTGATTTTATTATGGTGGATTGTTATTTATGCTGTTTTTTGGTTTTCTGGTTTGGCAGATCAATTGATAGTCAAATGGTCAAATTATCAACCATTAGAAAGTTGGACTCGCTCACATAAACCGTTAAATAGTACAGTACCTAATGGTACGGTAACAGCTATGCCAAAGGCAGGATTCAAGTCCATCACGGTTTCAGAAGAAGTCTACGATAAGTTCTACGACGTATTTGAGAAGAACAAGACGGAATTGATGATGAAGGGCGTAAACAGCTTTTCTGGTTACGTCACATACATGCTTGAGCAGATGATGCAAAAAGACAAGACCTTTGCAAAATATGCTCCAAAGCTAGAAAAGGTGGTAGTAGACGAAGACCGCGTGGTCCTAAAGGACAACATCAAAAACAGAATTGCCGAGGTTGCAATCCAACGGGGAGAGCTATTTTGCCAGCTTTGCGAGGAAAAGGACTGCGTCCACGTTGGTTTTGTGTTTTCGTTGCCTGACGTTTACGAAGTTTTGAATTCTAAGGGAATAAAACATCCCAAATGAGGGATGCAGGAGGTGGGATTTGAACCCACGAACCCCTAAGAGACGGGATCACCCATTATTAGATCTTAAGTCCCGCGCATCCAAAAGCAGATTTTGCTTTCTTTGGCCAGGCTCGGCTACTCCTGCGACATTGCTTGATTTTGACAAAGATTTAACGGTTTAGCGTTTTGCGAAATTTCCTTAGGTATAATTAGGATTTATTTAGGAAACAATTTGTGCTTCGATAGCTCAGCCTGGTAGAGCGTTACCTTGGTAAGGTAAAGGTCGCGGGTTCGGATCCCGCTCGGAGCTTTTCCTAATAATTTTTAATGAGTAGTTCCGTCTGTCCGGTTCTCTTTGTAGAGTCGGAGTTAATGGCACGGTTTGCAGAAATCTCAATTATCTTCCAGTCTTTTGAGAATAATTTGCGAACCTCTTTTGAGTTTGAGTTTGAATGTAGCACCTTGCATCCCCTGTCAGCGAGTTTTTCTGATACATCCACTAGTTTTTGCAGATCTTTGTAAGTAAAGTCCCTGTTTGTGTAGCTGGTAAAGTTGGCAGTCTTGCTCACAGGCTGGTACGGCGGATCAAAGTAGACAAAATCACCTTTTTTTGCATCCTGCAGAACCGATGAAAAGTCCCTGCAGCTAATCGAGATCCTCTTTGACTGCAGGATATGGCTTGCAGCGTAAAGATTCTCCTCGTTTACGATATTTGGATTCGAATATCTTCCAAGTGGTACGTTGAACCTGCCTTTGCTGTTGACCCTGTACAGTCCGTTAAAGCAGGTTCTGTTTAGGAACAGTAACCGTGAAACTTTTTCAATCTGGCTTGTCGGCTCGTTATCCCTTACCTGATAATAGTACGAGTCTGGGTTTTTGTGGTAGTTCTTTGCGTGATTCTCAAGCGACTCGACTAGTTCATCTACTCTATCCCTTATTGTGATGTACGCAAGTATCAGATCAGAGTTAAGATCAGATACTTTGCACCTGATGTCAGGATTCTTTGAAAGCAAATGGAACATGACTGCGCCCCCTCCCAAAAACGGCTCATAGTAACATCCAAACTCGGCCGGCATGTGCCTTTCAATTACTGACAAAAGCTGTCTTTTGCCGCCCGCCCACTTGACAAACGGCCTTGGTTCGACTGAGAGAATCTGCCTTGTTTTCAATAATACCTGATATCAAAAAATCATATCCAAACCCAAGACAACAAAAGATCACAACATGTACAATATTTTTTAATCTAGACCGTACGGTACGCTCAAACTAAAGATAAAGGAAAAGGGTGTAGGGTTTTAGTCCCACTTGGACCAAGCTGCCATCCATCTATACGTCCACGTGTTCAGTTTGCAACCCAGAGCCGTAAAGGTTACTGCTAGTACGGCACCTGCACCTGCTCCTAGTGCAACTGGACTGTTATAGAACTTACCTACAGCAGGCTCTATCGGAGTCATGTATGGGGGCAGAGTTGGTCTTGGATATTTGAATGCAGTCTCTAATGGGTCAGCAACGGTCATCAGGTTTACCATATTGAACAATGGTAACGACATGCCTACCAAGACACCGCCAAAGAGAATCAGCGAGTGCTTGTTCTTCTTTGTTGCCCAGTATGCCAAATCCATCAACATTGCTGATGGAAGCCAGACAGGGGTAACAATGAAGTCGTATGGGTAGCCCAATGCAAACCATGCACCTTTTGCAACCCATGTGTAGACTGTCATGATCAACCCGTAATATGTTGCCGTTCCTGGAACTCCAGTGAATGTAAGGTAGTAGGCGGCGCCAACTGCCAACATCAATGTATTTCCTATCGAAAATACCACAAAAGAAGTCCAGGCCCAATCTGTATAGAAGATGTAGTCACCCGTGTTAATTGTTAACAGGGTTGAATTGACTGCAACCACTACTATGAACAAGTAGTGAGTACATCGTCTAAGCCAGACCATTGATCCAATTACGGAGATTGTGAGTATATAAAATTTTAGTCTTTTATTAAGATCGTATTATCCTGAAATTACTTTTCCTCTAGCTAACAGAGATCACGATTCGTATGGAACAGGGGCAGATACTGTAGTCCAGATACAAACAATTGCAGGCCATGCCTGCACTCAAGACCGGCAAGAAGGCCCACACCTACACAGAAACAAAGGAACACGATCTATGTAACATGGCACGAAAATGATGCGCCATGCACCGTCATTTTGAAGCAGATTTTAGATTTCAAATACGCGAGGTATATTCCACATTAGAATATACATGCAGCGTTATTGCAGGTGAATTTGGCATCTGACTAGGATGATAAGGATCGGATCGCAAAGAACAAGTCAGGTATTCGAATAAACTGTATCGTAACTCACAAGTTCAAAAATAAGAAAAAGGAAGATTTTTTCTAGAAACCTACGAAGAGGCTAATAATTATTGTTATGATTGCCGTTCCACCTAATGTTGCGGCAAGAAGTCCATTACTCTTTTTCTTGGTACCTTCTTCTGACACTTTGATGCAGAAAAGATAGCCTATAGCCTCGATGATTGTCAGGATTATGAATGCGTAATGGCCACTATTGGTTGGGTATGCCCATGGATAATAAAAATATCCCGCAGCTGTACCACCAAATGTTGCTAGCCATGCTGCAATATACGAGATTGTGATTAGCCCAGTCATGTTTTCGACACGCTTGCCAATCATCTTCTCTACATCAGCACTGGTTGCGCCACCGCCACCTGAGCCAAATCCTTTTGGTAGAGTCATCTGCTTAACTAAAGCGGGGGAATACTTTTAAGCCTTTCGTAAAATGCGGCCTAGTGCGATCTGGTTTAAATTAAAAATGAGAAAAAAGGGGTTTTTGCTTATGGGATGGCTCTGCTGTACAGTTTGCCTTCTAGGGCCATCTTGTACATTTCAGCGACGTGAGGGTTCTCACCTGGTGTTTCTGCACCCAGTTCGACTAGTCTAGCATATACTCTTACGACATAGGCTAATGCGCCCATGAATGCTACGACTACGCCCATGTTGAACATCCAGTGGTTTGGAACTGCAAACACCTCTTCGACAAACCAAAAGTGCCACATCTCATTGATTCCGATTGTGAACATGGTTGCCAGGTAACCTAGGATGGTCATCTTTAGACCTGTGTTCATGGAGTTGTTTGGACCTCTGAGAACTGGTACTCTTCTATCATAGATTGCTACTGATCCCCAACCGAGTGGTAGTGCCACAAAGTGTGAGTACAACCACCAGTGTGCTGGAGTGAATGCAGAGTCTCTGATAGAGGTTTGATGTAGAGAGCCGTCTACGAAGTTGTCTACTTCCACTGATGCTGCTGTTGATCCCATTGCAATAACGATGAGCCAGATCTTCTTGAGTCTCTGGATCTCAACTTCTTTTGGGATTAATGCCGGCATTTGTGCCATGTGTATACGTTATTAGATTGATGATATAACAGGGATGCAGATTTGCAAAATTGCAAATCTTAAATTTTGATAATTATTGTTTTTTTGAATTGTAATTTTTAGAATGTTTTTCTGTGTTTTTTTGAAAAATGTTGATCGCTACAGGTACAGTTTTTGCCAATTATTCAATGTTAAACATAAATGATTAGCCTTGCATGAGTGCATTGCAATCATTTTATCTTTATACTGAAAAATACGCCTTCATTCGTGCGCGTTGATTGAACGAAAAAGGCTGGAATCGAATGGAAAGGAAGACGTCTTCCTTTCCATTCTTGGTGACAAGTTCTCCAGGCAGATCCTCGGCTGTATAGTAGACGGGCCAAAGACTGCCGCAGAGATAAGCGCAGAGTGCGGTATATTGTTAAGCATGGTATACAGGAGGTTACAGTTTTTGGAGGAGGCCAATGTGCTGTCTGTAACTGGCATGATAGGCAAGGACGGCAAGAAGAGATTTGCCTACCAAAGCAGGATAAGCGGTATTTCTGCCTCATTTGATAAGAACACTATTGTGGCTACTGTAAAGCCAAGCATGATCACATCACAAGAGAACAGTTGAGAACGTAAAGAGCAGGCACAGATGCAGACGCATCAAACTCTTGACGTTCTCTGGTATATCATAATTAGAAAAAATAATTAAATTCTGCATACAATTTGCATTTTTGCAAATTATGATCCATCATAAATCTTAATGCAAATAATATCTAGCCGTGTCTGTAATCGAGTCCAGTTTTGATCAATACAGAAAAGAGCTTTCCGAAATACTTGGTAAAGTGGACGTTGATCTTGCAATAAAGATCATGTATTTGGAAAGAAAACTCCCCGACGTAGAACCGCGCGTAGAGCTGGATTTGAAGATCAAGAATGGTTCAGATATGCGAAGATTGTCATATGAGCTTAGCTCAAAATTTGGCCTTCAAAGCTCTGTGCATGGCGATCACATCTTGCTTGTGGGCCGCGCTACAATAGACGATGTCTATAGATTATCACAAAATCAGGCAATCGAGTATGTGAGTGGCACAGTAAGCGCAGCTTCGTACTGAGTCCTATCCTTCTGAAGCTGATTTTCCACCATCTATGTTGATGACGGTGCCTGTGATCCAGTTTGCGTCATCGGAGGCCAAAAATACTGCAGCGTTTGAGACATCGCTTGGCTGGCCGATTCTGTTTAATGGTTGTCTTTCTTCTAAGACCTTCCTTGCCTGCGGATCCTCTAGGTACGGCTTGATCATTCCAGAATTGATTATGCCTAGATTGAGGCAGTTGCACCTGATGTTGCGTCGTGCATACTCGACTGCAATCGATTTTGTAAACATGGCAAGCGCCGCCTTGGTTGCAGAGTATACAGCAAGGTGAACCCGAGGTATTGCGCGTTCGCTGGATATGGAGCCGATGTTTATTATGCAGCCGCTCTTGGTGTCAAGCATTTTTGTAATCACTGCCTTTGTCATTTTAAAGGTGCCAAGTATGTTGGTGTTGACAAGATCTAAAATATCAGAATCCTTCATTTGGTGAAAGTGGACGGCGTCGTTGATTCTTGCTGCGTTATTTACCAGAATGTCGATTCTGCCGTATTTGTCTACTATTTGTTCGATTACACTGAGTGTTTGAGCGTCATCGTTTATGTCACATGTCATAGTGACTGTGGCATCCTTATTTTTTATGGCGGATCGTGCCTTTTCAAGCGACTGGATGTTTCTTCCAAGCATTATCACGGTAGCGCCTTCTTCGACGAATTTCTTTGACATGTCGGCGCCGATGTCGCTTGAGGCACCGGTTATGATCGCGATCTTGTTTTTTAACTTCATATTTTGACTATCACCATACATCATAAATCAATTTTGTGATCGGGGGTTCTATTAACTTGATTGAGCGATATTCGGCCAACAGGATATAGATTTATCCTTAGGCACTTTTTGCTCTCGATGTGGTTGTTACTAGGTTAGTTTTTCAATGATGTTTTTTAGCTGTTCAGGGTTGTACGGCTTGTATATTACCTCTGTCGGGTTTAGTCGTCTTAACGTCTCTTCTGTGTCGCTTCTGAGGTCTGCCGTTACTACTATTACTTTGGCTGCAGCATCAATATTACGTATTCTCTCCAAAGCATAAAAGCCGTCGTATTCTGGCATCATCAAATCCAAAAACACAAGGTTTGGCCTATGCAGTTCAAAGAGCTCAACTGCGGTCTTGCCGTCATATCCCACTCCCCACACATCCACATTTAGGAGTCTTAGATAGTCGGTAAATACATAGACTGTATCCCTGTCGTCGTCAATCACTATTGCACTCACCAAAACTATTATGACTTCAATGTTGAGCTTAATAATTTGTAGCTTCGCTAGATAGTAGTTGTTTTATAATATTTACCTGTGCAGTAGCACAGGGGAAGGGGTGCATCACACCACCGATACACTATACGAGCTATGGAATCTGATGGTCATTTTACAATCAGAACCGGTAGTGGTGACTTGTGCAGAACGTAGTTTGAAACACTGCCAAGAAACATCTCCTTTATCGCACTTCTGCCGCGTGAGCCAATCACCACAAGGTCGATTTTGTTCTTTTTGTTTTTTAGAATCCGGATTATTTCAATGCCTGCGTTTCCATACTCTACAAGTGTGGTTACTTGCACATTGTTTTCCCTTGCAACGGACTCGGCCTTTCGTAGCACGTCGTCTGCATATTTGCGCTCTTCTGCTTGGCACTTGAGTGGATCGATCATATGAGCCTCCATGACTGGAATTATGCTTACACAGTACAGTACGGTTATCTTTGCATCCAGTTTTTTTGCCAAAAGAATGGCTGCATCAAGAGCTCTAAATGAATTATCAGAGCCATCAAGTGGTACGAGAATATTTTGTATTGCAATCAATGCCATAATTTGCACCCAATCATACATAAACAAAAGTTAAATTATCAAAAATGAATTTTAGCCACAGAAATAAACCACTTCTGACGACTAACAGTATATGGCAAAAACAGACCTAAAGGATTGGAGCGAGATCGAAGAGTGTACGATGCTTCTAGTCGAAAAGATACTCTCAAAGAAGAGGCAGTTTAATTCCGTCTCCACAATC
This sequence comes from Candidatus Nitrosotenuis sp., assembly GCA_046292705.1. GTDB lineage: Archaea > Thermoproteota > Nitrososphaeria > Nitrososphaerales > Nitrosopumilaceae > Nitrosotenuis. Next base: position 7,964 of record JBKBQK010000013.1, read on the forward strand.
AGTAGGGGTGGTCTTGTGCCTGCGCGGCTTGTCGCAGACAGACTGAGCATAAAAAACATCCTTGTTGACGACGAGACAGTACCTGCCGACTCGCTCTTTGTTGACGACATTTACGATACAGGTGAAACCTTTAGAAGAATCATAGAGAAAGCAGAAGATCCAGAGAACCTTGTGTTTGCAACACTATACGCGCGCAAAGGCCAAAAGTACCCAACGCAACTCATCTACGCAAAGCTAACCGAGGGCAGTGAGTATATAGTGTATCCTTGGGACCGCTTTGAGCACGGATATACCTCTGCCTACTAGCATTCGCAGTTATTTGGAAGGTTTCATCCGCAAGAGGATCTGCTCTGTAATTTTTCTCATTTCGGCGTCGGCACCAATGCTACAAAGCCTTACCATGTCCGATGTGGTGATTATTCCCACAAGTCGGTTATCTTTTACTGCGGGAAGGCGGTGAATCTTTCTTGTTTTCATCAGCTGTGCTGCCTCCCAGACAGAGTCATCCGGATTTATCACAATTAGAGGAGACGACATTGCGTCCTTTACGTTCGTGGTAAGTGGTTTTCCTTTTGCCACAATTCTTCTTGTGATGTCGCGCTCGGTGATTATTCCTATGGCAATTCCATTCTCAATAACTACTATGGCGCCAATTGATGCATCGTCCATCATCTTTGCGGCATCCTGAACTGTCATTGAGGAATCTATTGAGATCACAGATTTTTTCATGATGTTGGCAACGATCTCAGTCATGATTAAAATATCCACAAGTTCTTTAAAAGACAGTCTGACAATTATCAGATATAATATCGACTTAAAAATCAGACCTGATTTTTAATTTAGAAGTTAAATACACATAATTTATTTTCAGATCCATGGGCATATTTGAAAAACTAGAAGGATTAGAGCCAAAAAAAGCAAAAGAAGCACTAGACATGCTCCTCATAGACAGAAGCAATGAGTTCAAAGAACTCGCAAGGAGCATGGGAATACCAACCACCTCACATAACTGGGAGCAGATTATTTTGCAGTTCTGTCTTGAGTTCAACGACTGCTTTAAGATGCTGACTCAGGTGGAAGGTCCAAACGATGCCACAAAGGACAGTCACAACAAGATTCATCAATGCATGACCCTCATTAGGCAGATTGCACGCGGAAAAACAAATATGATCGAGATAACACACCTCCAAAACATAGCTTACACCCTTGCTGAGGAGTTCAAGACAATTTACAAGAGACTACGGTAGGACCTCGATCTGGTTTTCTATTAGGTTTCTGTAGGCCCACATTAAAAGCTCTCTTTTGGTGTGGGACCATTTGAGGTGGCCTGCGTATTCGGTTTTGTCTTTGATCAGTCTTGGATAGGCCCCAAGCGGGCATTTCTCAAAATTGTCCACTACATACTTGATTATTGCTTCTCTGTGGGTTGCAAGGTGTATTAACCACTGCTTTTTGTCTGCATAAATCGATCTTGGTCGCTCGCAGAATATACAGGAGGCCTGGCGGTGCATGCTCACTGCAAGATCACCATTGCATGTCTGCTGCATTTAGTGATTCGTCATCAGCGTCAACTGCCAGAGGGGAATCTGCAAGTTCGTTTGGATTCAATGAGAAGACCAACTTTGCATTAAATTTAACAAGACTCGGCTTTTTGCTTTTTGCCTGATTTAAGATCCGTTGCTTGTGCATCCTTGTTAGTTTGTCGATTATCTTGGCGCTCATTTCTTTTCTGAGTTTTCTGTCAGAGATCACAGTGGCGTTGCCCTTTAGCTGGTATCCTGTAAGCTTGGTTTTGTCAAACACAGCCACCGTACACCACGGGTTTTTCTGTAGATTCCTTAGTGTCTTGTGCCTGAAAAGCTCAAGCCAGTAAAGTGAGCCGTCCTTGTCCACATGAAAGGCAGTCCTAGGAGAAATGTTACAGATTTTTTTGTCAGTGGAGCCCACGATGATAATTTTTTGTCGCCTTATCATCTGTGCCACATTGTCTGGTATGAGCACCATGATGGTATGTCGCCCCCATTTTAATAAAAGCAGGAGGTGATTATCATTTTTGGGGTTTTGTTGAGAACATCATTTTACGATCAAAACCGAGCATATGGAGTGGTTTGCTATTTTTGAGGATATGCTCCCCAAAAAGAATTTGAGCACAGCGCCTAGCCCCTTGCTTCCAACCACGATTAGGTCTGTATTGTCCTTTTTTGCGTATGAGATTATCTCGTTTGCTATGTTTCCTTCCTTTGTTACCATCTTTGCATCAAATCCCTCACTTTTTGCAATATTTTGTGCCCTTTGAAGCGTTTCTTTGGCATACTTTCTTAAGATGTCCGCAAACTCGTTTCCTGCCAGTATGTCGGATTTTCGCGTCTTGTCTACTACGTGAATCAGCGTGAGATCTGAGCCGTAGTTTCTTGCAAGCTCGCAAGCAACCCTTATTGCTTTTTCAGAATATTTTGAGCTATCGCAGCAGACCAGAATTTTGGCAAAACTATTTTTCAACTGTGTTCAGCAAAAAAGTAACTATGATGCTTTTAATGTTTATCACACAATTTTCAAATTTAAGAAAAGACGAGAATGCATGACACGTCATACCGAAGTATGTAACGATGGGTTATCACCCCGCATTCCCGTCCACATGTACAAGTCGTGCTTGTACAGTGTGGTTACGTATTGATTGTAGTTAAGCAAATTGATGATTATCAGTGTTGAAAATTGCCAAATTATCACAGATAATAATTTAAACAAGACGTTTAAATTAAAACAGCAGAGTTACGCCACATTGCAAAATAAAATAAAAAGAATTTTGGTTCCCATGGATGGCTCAAAGAATTCCTTTAAGGCCCTCGATCAGGCAATAGAGATAGCTCGTGCATGTCATGCCACGATTTTAGGCCTTCATGCTATATCTTTTCTACCAACAGAGTTCATGCCGGCCGTTGTACCATACAAGATCTACCAAAAAAAGGAGGCTGGCAAGTTCATGGAGGAGGCAAAATACCGTGCCGCAAAAATGGGGATCTTATTCAAATATGCCATAGTTTATGGTAGTCCAGTAGAGCAGATCCCTGCCATCGCAAAGGCCAAAAAATGTGACCTCATAGTGATTGGCGCAAGAGGAAAAGGGAGAGTAAAAGAGTTCTTTTTGGGAAGCGTCTCAAATGCCGTGGTGCACAGCTCACGCATCCCAGTATTGTTGGTAAAGTAGTATGTACAAGCGAATTTTTGTTCCAATTGATGGCTCTGTATACTCAAAAAGAGCATTGGTAGAGGCCACCAAGATAGCACAGCTTGCAAACGCAACGATTTATCTGTGTACGGTAGTAACTACGGATGCAATTGTGCCTCCTGGCTCACTGTTAGGCCTAGTAAAGAGTGCCTCGAAGGGCCAGCTGCAAAAAAGATTGCTAAACATTTCTAAAACAAACGCAGAAAAACTACTAAAATCACACATCAAATACTGCGCCTCAAAGAATGTAACTGCGTATTACAAAATAATTGTCAACGGCAACATCGCCGATGAGATATTAAGATCTGCCAAAGCAAGATCCGCCTCTTTGATAGTCATCGGCAGCCAAGGGCTGCACGGTATAAGCAGGATCAAGTCATTGGGCAGCGTGAGTAGAAAAGTATCGGAGCTTGCGCACTGTCCGGTTCTGATTGTAAGATAGATTTTATCAAACGAGGTGAGAAGACCACCGAACAAGTCCGGTGGTAGTTTACTTTCTATGTCTTTGCAGTATGTCAATGACGGTCTGCTCTGGCACCTGTTCGAATTTTCTATAGAATTGGCCTACAGATGAGAACTCTGTGGGGATCTCTACTGCGACGATCTTGATTCCAAATCTCTTTAAGAGCTCATATGTTGTGTATGGTATTACAGGCACTGCAAGAATTACTTCCTTTGCCTTCTTTTTTGACAGCCATTCCAAAATAGCACAAACGGTGGCACCAGTGGCTACGCCGTCATCGACTAGGATCACAGATTTGCCTTCGAGTCGGTACTGCGTGTTCCCCCTGTACGCCTCAAGCTGTCTTGCGACTTCTGCCTTTTTTTGCTGAATTTCCTGCTCAAATCTCGGATCTGCGGACCAACGCTCCCAGTCCGGGCCATAATACATCACCCCATCAAAGGTGACGGCCCCCACCGCATACTCTGGATAGTCTGGAGGCGTAATTTTCTTAGCTATAATCACGTCCAGTGGGAATCCGAGGATTCTTGCTATTTGGTCGCCCACCATTACACCGCCTCTTGGTATTGCCAAAACCACACAGTCCATGCCTTTTACAAAACCTAGCTTTTCTGCAAGGAGTTTTGCTGCATCAAGCCGGTCTTGGATCATCGACAAACCATCGTTCATTCGGATATACTATGCTTCTTTTGCAAGCTCAAAGACAATGTCTGATTTTGTGATTATTCCAGCAATTTTTGAGTTCTTCATTACCGGGATACCGCTTATATCGTACCTGTACATCAACAGTGCTGCAAGCGAGACGTCGTCAGCCGGCTCCATTGTTACTGGGTTTTTTGTCATGATGTCTTCTGCCCTGAAAGTGAGTGCGTAGCTGAGCTTATTTGCGTTAAATTGGTTTGGATAGGGGCTGTACCATACATCTCTTAGCTCGTTTGTGTCCGTAAAGAGACCAAGTCTGTTTGGTATCCTTGCCGGCACAAAATCTCGGTAGGTTATAATGCCAACAAGCTTCTGGTTCTTGAGCACCGGAACGCGTGAGATCTTGTTGTTGAGCAGAATGCTTTCAACCACGAAGAGGAGCTCACCTGCAGATACTGTGACTACCTTTTTTGTCATTATTTTCGATACTGGCACAGGCGCGGTCTCTTGAACCAAGAAACTGAATACAAGATCGGTTTTCGTGACAATGCCTTCAAGTGAGTTGTCGTTACGCATGACGATGACTGAGCTTATGTTGTTGTCCTTCATCAGTCTGGCACATTTGTACAATGAATCGCTTTTTTTAACAGTAATCAGATTTTTTGACATCGCATCGATTACCTGAAGTGAGGTTATTGACTTGCTGCCAAGGGGAAAAATTGCTCGCAGCACATCTTTTTCAGTCATAACAGCCACGGGCCTTCCATTCTTGTCTATTACGACAAGCCTGCTGATTCTGAATTTTTGGAGGATTTCTATTGCTTCAAGAAGCGAGGTGTACGGAGTTACTGTGATGGCTTTTTTGATTAATGAATCTCTAAGTCCCGCATTTTTTAGCAACATAGTATAGATTTTCTTTTGGCAGATTAAATACAGAAAACAAGAATATCATGGCTGATAATTACGGTTATTTTACGATGAGCACCGGTATTGGAGACTTTTGTGCCACGTAGTGCGATACGCTTCCCAAAAAGAATTCTTTGATGTTGCTTCTTCCACGCGAACCCATGACGATGAGATCGGCCTTTCGGTCTTTGGCTAAATTGACCAGCTTGAATCCCTCATTTCCGCAAAGTATCTTCTCATAGAACACCACGCCGTTTTTTGCACAGCGGAGCTTGGCGTCTGCTAAGATCTTTTTGCCGTTTTCTGCAAAGATCTTGGCAAGCTTTGAGCTCGGTTTTGCCACATTTACGGAAAACAGCGGTATGACAAAGACGCCAGTGATTGTGCCTTGAGCTTGTCTGGCAAGGTAGATTGCCGTGTCAAGCGCCTTTAGCGAATTCTGCGAGCCGTCCAATGCAACAAAGATTTTTTTCAAGTTTGCCAATTGGTTTGTGTAAAAATATCAACCAAATTAAACAATGCGGTAGATTTTCTGTGTTGATTTTCAGTGTTGATAATTCTCAATTGATCTCATATAGTTGTGAGTCGTTTCCGAGGTAATGTCGCAAACTCAACCAACCATACTTGTAAAGGACATCATGACCAAATCGTTAGTCACTGTAGATGCGTCTTCCTCAGTCAACGAGGCTGCCAAACTTATGGAAAAAGCCAAAGTCGGCTCAGTAATAGTCATGGAAAAAGACGTGCCAATAGGAATAATGACTGACAGAGATTTTGCGATAAAAATCGTAGCACATGCTTATCCAATACACACTAAGGTAAAACAGGTAATGTCCTCCCCTCTGATTCATATCAGCCCCAACGACGAAGCGTGGGACGCAGCAGATCTAATGTATGCAAGAAAGATACGCAGGCTTCCGGTTCTCGACGAGGACGAGTTGCTTGGGATAGTCACTGCAACCGATTTTATCAAGCTTTACACTGTGTGCAACAGAGAAGATACAAGAAGGATGTACTACCGTGCACTCACTAAGATCTTCGATGATCACAATGAAGAGGCAGTAGCATCCTACTAAACCCTTACAATATTGCCAAGAAGATTTCCTACCAGATAAGCAACACTTGCAGCAATTGCTCCAATTAAGAGGGTCATCAAGCCTGATCTTAGGAGGGGTTTTTTGACAACTCTTCCTTTGATTATTCCAATTAAGAAGAATGCAATACTAGTAAAGACTACAGAATATGTAAAACTGTGTTGTGAATGGTTGCCAAGTGCATGCATCATTACAAACGGCAGTATAGGAATTACTCCGATTGCAGTAAAGCCTAGAATGGTGCTTGTTGCTGCATGGGTTGGTTTTTTATCGTCTTCGATTAATCCAAGCTCTTCTTTCATCATAGTGTCAACCCACACCTTTCTTCTTGCAGTTATGACTTTGACTATCTCGTCGAGCAGCTCACTGGTAAAGCCTTTTTTTGCATAGATGTCTCGGATTTCCTGTTTTTCTGATTCTACCATATGGTCTATTTCCCATTCCTCCCTTTTGCGCTCCTTTTCTATGAACTCGATTCTAGCCTTTGTTGCCTGGTAGCTGCCTACTGCCATGGCAAAGCCATCAGCAAACAGATTCGCAAATCCAAGTATGACTACGATCATTGGTGAAAGAGAAGCACCTATGGCTCCTGCAACCACCGCAAAGGTGGTCACTGAGCCATCAAATGATCCGTAAACAAAATCTTCAAAATGCCACCTCATAATTTAGGATGTGTCCAAATCGGATTAATAGTGAGTGGGAAAAAATCAAAAATGGTAATCAGCGATTCTATTGGAAAAGACTTTTGATTTTTTTAGTTCTGCTTTGATAGAATCTATTTGAGCATCTATATCCCCTGCAGGCTGTTCCGTGTTTATTGCATGCCTTAGATCTCGCCTAAGCATTAGCTCTACTTTTTGCATCAGGTCGCTGTCTTTGTCAGCAATTGCGCCTTCGATGCATTCATAGTTTTCCAAGTATGCAGTTGTTGCAAGTGAAAGCGCCCCAGATGTGTCTCCAGAACGGTATTTTGAGGATACTTGGCCTAGGAGGTCTTCTATTTTATCTACTGTCTTTAGCACATCTGCCTCTTTGGTAATGAGTGTTCCCATCATCATTGGCCCACCCATCATGCCTTAAGTGCCCATCATGCCTTGTCCACCCATTGATCCCACGCCTGATCTCATCATTGGTTTCATCCAGTTTTGCTGGAACTGCTGGTTTGTCATCAGCTCTTGCATGAGCTCTTGGTGCTGAATCATCGAGTCTATCATTTGCTGGCGGAGTTGTGGATCATTCATCACCATTCCCATCATACCTGGCCCCATCATCTGTGCCATTTGCTGCATGTGGTTTGGATCGTTCATCATGATGTCGTGCATCTGACCCATCAGTTGTGGATCTGCCATCATCTGGTTCATCCAGTCATTCATGGTTTGTGGGCTTTGTCTCCACTGAGCCATCATTTGTTGCCTGAAGTTTGGATCATTCATCATATTCTGCATTTGTTGAGGATTCATGTGTGTAAAGTTAGTTGTCGAGGTTCCCTGGAAAACCGCGTATCCTATTCCCAGTCCGGCAAAAAATACACCAACTGCAATTCCTATCCAAATAGCTTGTTTTGCCATCGATTGTGTGGTAAATCCAATGGTATATACTGTCTACAGTCAATTTTCAGTTCTGATAAGCTACTAGATTCTCAAAATTGAGATTTGACTTTATTCCATAAATACAATTTTTTTTCTTTTTATGTTATGTCTACTATCCAAACTACCTCAGAAGGCATTCCAGTAATAGTTCTAAAGGAAGGCTCAAAGCAATCACGAGGGCGTGACGCGCAGAAAAATAACATCAACGCCGCAAAGATCATTGCGGAGATAATTTCATCAAGCCTTGGACCACGAGGCATGGACAAGATGCTAGTTGACTCTATTGGAGACATTACAATTACAAACGATGGTGCAACCATCTTAAAGGAGATCGATGTCCAGCACCCTGCAGCCAAGATGATGGTCGAGGTTGCAAAAGCAACCGACAGCGAAGTAGGAGACGGCACCACCTCTGCAGTTGTAATTGCAGGCTCGCTTCTTGAAAAGGCCGAAGGACTAATCGACAACGATATCCATCCGGTAATAATTGCAGACGGATACAAAAAGGCCTCAAAGAAGGCAATATCTTTTCTTTCTGAAATCGCGAAAAAAATAGACGTAAATGACAAGCAGACCTTGGAAAAAATAGCGCGCACCACGATGCTTACGAAACTTGTTGCAATAGAGGCAGCAGATCTTGCAAAGATAGTAGTTGAAGCAGTTCACGCAATCATGGAAAAAAAGGATGGTGAAAACAAAGTTACGATAAGCAATGTAAAGGTGGAAAAGAAGACAGGGGGCTCCATCTCAGACAGCAACCTCATCAACGGCATAGTACTTGACAAAGAGGTTGTCAACAACAACATGCCAAAAAAGATTCAGAATGCCAAAATCGCGTTAATCTCAGCCCCTCTTGAAATAGAGAAGACCGAATTTGATGCCAAGATAAACATCTCCAGTCCAAATCAGATAAAATCATTCATGGAAGAAGAAAATCAGATTCTACGAGAGATGGTTGAGAAGATAACTAAAACAGGCGCAAACGTAGTTCTGTGCCAAAAGGGAATTGATGATATCGTGCAGCATTACTTGGCAAAAGCGGGAATTTTGGCAGTTCGAAGAATCAAGGAAAGCGACATGGCCAAGCTTGCAAAGGCCACAGGCGGCAGGATAGTCGGCAACGTAGAAGATCTTACAGATAAAGACCTCGGCCTTGCACAAAATGTCGAGGAAAAACAGATTGAGGAAGACAACTGGACATTTGTCGAAGGCTGCAAGAACCCAAAGGCCGTAACTTTTCTTATTAGAGGTGGCTCACAAAGAGTCGTAGACGAAGTAGAGAGAGCAGTCCACGACGCATTGATGGTAGTCAAAGACGTAATAGAAAGCCCTTACTTTGTACCTGGTGGAGGAGCCCCAGAGGCGTACATTGCCACAAAACTCAGGATGTGGGCGCAGTCATTATCTGGAAGAGAACAGCTTGCAGTTGAAAAGTTTGCAGAGGCTCTTGAAGCAATACCTATTTCTCTTGCAAGAAACGCCGGTATGAACCCAATTGATGCAATAACACAACTTAGAGCAAAGCAGAGTGCAGGTGAGAAATATGCCGGAGTTGATGTCATAAATGGTATTATTGGTGACATTGAAAAAATAGAGGTGCTTGAGCCGGTTCGCGTAAAAGAACAGGTGATCAAATCTGCAACAGAAACTGCAAACATGATACTCCGAATCGATAATGTCGTAGCGGTATCAAGAGCACCTGCTCCATCTGGGCAAATGCCTAATCAACCTCCACCCATGTATTAGAAATATTGAGAAAAATCATAATCATAAAAGCTAACGGCCAGAAGGCACCATTTGATCCAAGAAAAGTCGAGTTTACGTGCATCAGGGCAGGGGCAGACCCAAGGGTTGCAAGAGACATAGCAAGAAAGATCCATTCCAGAATCCACCACGGAACGACCACAAAAGAGATCTACTCCATGGTACTGCAGTTTTTGTCAAAGCGTGTAAGTGTCGCAATAAAGCAGAGGTATCGTCTCAAAGAGTCAATTATGCGTCTTGGTCCTGCAGGTTTTTCATTTGAAACTTATGTGAGTCAGATTCTCGAAAATTTTGGATACAAGACCAAATCAACAGGTAAGGAATTTCAAGGAAGATGCGTAAGGCACGAAATAGACCTTGCTATGGAACAGCTTGGTAAAAGATGGCTTGTCGAATGCAAGTACCACAACATGCCAGGCAGGTACACTGGGATCAAGGAGTCACTTTACACCCATGCAAGGTTTTTGGATCTTGTAGACAGCTTTGATGGCGAGATGCTTGTGTGCAACACAAAGGTATCTGATGACGTAATTACTTACTCTACTTGTATAGGCCAAAAAATCCTGTCATGGAAGTAT
>JBKBQK010000014.1:0-18137 GCA_046292705.1 Candidatus Nitrosotenuis sp.
AAAAGATCATCCAAAGTCAAAAGACAATCTGGTGTACTATACACCTGCAAACCCCCCTCCTGGAGCAAACAGACTGACGATCAACTTGCAGTCGGTTAGGCCAGAACACTTTGAAGGAATTGTCGAGTTTTCTGATCCACAATTTCAAGCACTAAGGAGATATTTTCGAAGCGACGGCCCCATGTGGATATCTCAGCTGATGCTTACACCGCCAGACGCAGCCTCAGACGAAATAGCAGCTGTCACGATGAGCGTGATTCAAAGAAAACTCCGGCTGATTCTGGGACTAGAGCGGGACGAAGAAGGACACGTAATTTCAAAACACGAAGTATTTGACAGCACAACAAAGGGCCTCACCACAGTCGACGACATTGCAAAGGACATAGAGCACGGCAAGGTAGTCGTCCTTGACACTTCTAGACTCGGAAACGAAGCAGAACTCATTGTTGGAAACATCATCGCATCGCGGCTCTTTGAGCGCTACAAAGACTACAAGGCAAAAGGCGAACTTGCAAGAAAACCTGTAGCCACAGTCGTAATTGAGGAAGCACCACGAGTAATAGGCGAGGATGTCTTGGTATCAAAAAACGACAACATCTACAGCACGATAGCAAAAGAAGGCCGCAAATTCAAAGTCGGCCTTACCGCAATCACTCAACTATCCAGTGTGATCCCAAAGACAATTTTAGCAAATATGAATACAAAGATAATTCTTGGAAACGAGATGAAGCAAGAGCGCGAAGCCATAATCGCTAGCGCCTCACAGGATCTCTCAGAGGATGACAAAAACATTGCAAGCTTAGACAAGGGTGAGGCAATAATAACTAGCATCTTTGTGCCTTTTGCAATGCCGATCAAAATCCCACTGTTTGAGGATCTGGCAAAAGTAAAAACATCGTCGGCCCCATCTGGTAAGACAAAGGTGTTCTAGTTGCCAAGATTTGCCCACTTTGCTGATGTTCATCTTGGTTTTCAAAAAACACAAGCACTCAAGAAAATAGAAAAAAGCGTTTTCGAGTCTGCAGTTTCAGAATGCATAGAACGCCAAGTGGACTTTGTGATAATTTCAGGCGATCTTTTTCATGTAAATATTCCTGAAATGGAAGTAAATGTGTTTGCGTTTGAGCAACTCCGTCGCTTAAAGGAGGCCGGAATCCCGACGTACGTAGTTTATGGCAGTCATGATTTTTCACCAGTCTCAAAATCTATCATCGACTTGCTTGAGGCAGCAGGACTCATTACCAAAGTTACAAGGCAACAAGAAAGCCAAAATGATTCAATCAAGCTGGAGTTTTTGTCGGATTCAAAAACTGGTGCAAAGATTGTAGGCCTTCCAGGTCTTAAGGCAGGAAAAGACCTGACATACTATGAACAACTAGACCGATCATCGCTTGAATCCGAGTCTGGGTTCAAGATATTTGTGTTCCACGGTGGACTTGAGGAGACAAAGACGCACGCTACCTCGGAGACCGATTTTATGCCGCTTTCCTTGCTTCCAAAAAAATTCAACTACTATGCAGGAGGACACATTCACACCTTTGTGCACCAAAAATATCCAGACTATCCACACATCGTATACCCTGGTACCTTGTTTGCGGGATACCACAGTGATCTTGAGGAAAACGCCAAAGGCCAAAAAAGGGGGTTTGCTCTTGTAGATTTTTCTGAGAATGTAAATAAAATCGAATTCATTGAAGTAAAAAACACAGAATACGAAATCATTGAAATCGATGCAGAAAACAGGGATGCAAAATCAGTAAACTTTGAACTGTCGCAGAAAGCAAAGTGCATCAACCCACAAGGCAAAATAGTGATCATCAAGCTGGAGGGGCAGATGTCTACTGGTAAGACCACAGACATTGAGACATCGTTGCTAAGAGAGGAGCTTGTCAATAGCGGTGCAATTGAAGTAAAAATAAGCAAAAACAAACTCTTCTCAAGAGAATACAACATCACTGCAGCAAAAGGCCAAAGCAGAGATGAGATTGAAACAAACGTCTTCAAAGAAAACATAGGGCAGATCAGATTAAAACAGGAGGCACTTGGTGGTGACAAAGGAGTATTGCTTGCAAAAAAACTCCTCAAAGAATTAGAGCAGCCTATACTTGCAAACGAGAAAAAATCAGAATATTTAGCTAGGATTAAGAAAAACACAATGGAGATTCTGGGGTTACAGTTAGATGATTCTCAACTCAATTAAGCTGGAAAACATCCGCAGCTACCATGTCGAAGAGATCGAGTTTCCACGAGGAATAACTCTCTTTGAAGGGGACATTGGTTCAGGAAAGTCGTCAGTTCTGATGGGGATCGAGTTTGCCCTGTTTGGACTTGGCTCGCAAAAGCCTGATGCACTACTCTCAAAAAAAGAAGAGCAGGGCAGTGTGACTTTGAGGTTCACAGTTGACGACGACTCATATGAGATAAAGAGGGCGCTGAGGCGCAAAGGCGATTCTGTATTGCAGGATCCAAAAAACTGCTACCTAAAGGTGGGTGATGTGGTCGAGCCGCTTGCCCCATCTGAGTTAAAGCAGCGTGTGTTGCAGATTCTCAAGTTCAACGAACCGGCAGACCCGCGCTCGGAAAGCAGGATCTTTAGGTACGCGTTCTTTACACCGCAGGAAGAAATGAAGCAGATTCTGCTTAATGCCAACAAGAGACTTGAGACAATCCGGAAGGCCTTTGGTGTCGAGGACTACAAAATCGTAGCAGAAAATGCAAAGGCAGTAGCCTTGGACTTGAAATTACAGATGGCAAGATTTGAGGAAAGGTTCAGGGACGTAAAGCAGCTAGAAGATTTACTTGTGACATCGAAGAAAAAAACAATGCAACTCGACTTGCAATTAAAAGAGCTGAGTTTGCAGCAACATCAACACGAATCACAAAAACAAACATGCGAAAAAGAACTCGAAAAGCTCAGATTGCAAGAAAGAGAAAAACTTCATTTGGAATCACAAATAGAAACACTCAAAGAAAAAATCTCCGACGCCAAGGTAGAAATTAGTGATCTACAAAAAAGCATCGCTAACACTGTCAATGATCTAAACGAGATAAATGAAAAAATTCACAAGCTGGGCCAAATAACTAGGCCGACAACCAAGACAGTTTCACAGTTAGAGTCCGAGCTTAGAAAGTTTCAAGAAATGAGGGTGCAGATCACACGCGCGTTATCGAGGATAGATTCCCTGCAAGAACGCAAAGAGGAATTAAAGCAAAGACTAGGAAACTACATCGGATCTGAGCCACAAAAACTGCAGAAAAAACTTGAGCAACTGAGTCTGGTAATCAACGAACTAAAACCGAAGCTGGAGCAGGCAAAAAACGAAGGAGAATCATTAAAAGAAAAGAAAATCGCCGCTGAAACACAAAAAAGCAATCTTGAAGGTGATTTGGCAAAAATCTCAAAGCTCGGCTCAAGGTGCCCATACTGCGAGAATCAGATCACAAAAGATCATCTGGAAAAACTAGAGGATGAACGAAGGACAAAACTTGCTAGCATACAAAATGAGCTCACATTGCTTGCAGCCAAAATGATTGAATCCAAGCAAAAAGTGGCAGATCTTCAGGGAAAAATAGACAAGGCCACTGCTGAGGCGTCATCGACTGAGAGAATAATACCTGATTTAGAAGAATGGACCAAAAAGGATCAGGAACTAGAACACCTCACACAAGAGCTAAAGGCAATTCAGACACGATATGTCGTAACGCGCGAGGATTCCTTCAAATATGATGTTGTCGACCCAGTGGACTACATTGCATCACTCAAAGACGCCCTGATAGAGTATCAAAGCACACAAACACAAATCAAAGAATTGGAATCAAGCCTCAAAAAAGCAGAAAGACTCAAAGAAAAATATGAAACCAATCTTACTTCTGCAAACCAAAAGATGTCTGAATTCGACGAAAAAGTAAGACAATCTCTGGAAAAACTCAAATCATTTTCTGAAATCGATACAAGGTCGCAAGAGTTGAGATCGAAATTAAATGAAATCGATGAACGAATAAGCCACTGTAAGACATCTCTGGCTGCACTAAATGAGAACTTGAAAAATGAAAAATTGAATACGACAAAACTAGAAAATGACGTCACTAATGCAAAAAGATGGCAGGCAGAGCACCAAAAGTACGGTGATTATTACGAGTGGCTACAGGAGTTTTTTATTCCTACTTTGGATCACATAGAAAAACAAGTCTTACTTTCAATTCAACAACAATTCAATGAGACATACAGAAGGTGGTACTCGATACTAATCGAGGATCCGACAAAAGAGTCAAGAATAGACGAAAACTTTACTCCGATAATTGAGCAGGACGGATACGAGCAAGATATTGACTTTTTATCTGGTGGCGAAAAAACAAGTATTGCGTTGGCTTATCGCCTCACCCTAAATTCGCTTATGAGAAAGGAGACTCAAAGCATGAAGTCAAATCTGCTGATTCTGGACGAGCCCACAGACGGATTCTCAAAGACGCAGCTGTCCAAAGTCAAAGACGTACTACAGGAACTAAAATCGGAACAGATAATCCTAGTATCCCACGAAAAGGAACTAGAGACCTACGTTGACAATATCTTTCAAATATCAAAAGAAGGCGGCGTATCGCGTATAATGAGGCTGAGTAACTAGCTAGCCTCCTGTGAGCTTGGCAAACTTTTCATTTCTGCTAAGCTTTTCCATGAACTTGAGGTTTGAGAGCGCCACGATGGCAGATTCTTTTACTGGGATGCTTGGGTCGTCGAGTGCCTTTTCTAGTGTCTCGCGCGCCTCTTTTGCGCCGACTACGCCCAACGCGATTGCGGCCTCGTGTCTTACAAACATACTTGGGTCATCTCTCGTTGCCTCCTCCAGCGGCTTGATGGCGCTTCTGTATCCCATCTGGCCAAGTGAGAAGGCGGCCTCGTGTCTTACAAGCTCATTTGGATCATTTTTGAGCACCTTTGCGATGTATGGCACTTTGTCCTCTCCTCCAAAATCGACTAGTATGCATGTGGCCCTTGTGCGGACTACGTAATCATCGTGGTCGAGCAGTTTGACGAAATAATCCACGTCGTGTTTTTCATATCTATCCTCCATTTCTGCAAAGAGAGCAAGTCTCGTCTCCGGCACTACGTCCATTTGTTTTTTGGAAAATCCTGTTCTATATTATCGTAATTCAGAAAATCAGTTAGGTTTTATAATGAAAGCAAAAACGATCAGAATAGTGTCAGTACAAATAGGCCAAAAAGCGCCAAATCTTTCTGTGTCAAAGTGGGTGCAAGGTATGCCCACGAATATAGACCAGGAAAAGGATCACATCGTCCTGGTCGAAGTGTTTCAGGTAAACTGCCCCGGCTGCTTCCTGTATGGAATTCCGGAGGCAATCAACATCTACAACAAGTACAAAGAAGACGGCGTCAGAGTGATTGGAATAGCAACAGCGTTTGAGGATTTTGACAAAAATACGCTGGAAAATCTGGAGCTTTTGGCAAAGACAGGCGAAGTAATCGGCGAAACAAAAAAGGCGCTCACGCAGTACGGGAGGATAGTGGACGGAAACAAGCTACCATACAAGATACCATTCCCTCTCGGAATGGACGTTTTGGTCAAAGAAACTGGGCAGCCAAGCAAGCAAAAGATGCTTGATTTCATAAAAAGCCAGATTCCAAACTTTGATGAGCAGCCAGAAGACTATAGAAAGGAGATACTTGCCCGAGTCGAGTTCTATTTTAAATCAAAAGAGTATTCTGCGGAGACTTTTGAAAAATACGCCTTACGTGGAACGCCATCATCAATATTGATTGACAGAAAAGGCGTATTGCGCGACGTCTCGTTTGGGCAGATGGGTCACTTAGAACCGATGATTCAAGAGTTGTTAAACGAATAGTCAGGCAGTTTTCTTCTTCTTAAAGTAAAATGCAAGTGTGCTTGCCGCGCCAGCAATTATCACTATTGCCACAACAGAAATTATAGTTATAAGTTGGTTTATGTCCGCAGGCTCTGCGAGATCGATGAATACTTCTTCTTTTGGTTGGTTGACTGGAATGTAGTCTCCTACCACCTCTAGTGTGTGCGCCCCAGTTCCGTTAAACGATAACGTGATAAATGAGATCCTTTCATTTTGCAATATTTTTGCATCGATTTCATTGCCGTCAAGATAAAGGCGGAGTTGGCCGCTCGTCACATTTTTTGGAATTTGCAGCTCACCAAAATTGTTCTCAATGTTACTCTGCAGAGGCAGGACAATCTTGCCGTTTTCAAATCTCGCATCCCGGACGTCAAAGTTTGCAATTGTTTCAATGACAAAAATCTTGCCTCCTACTTCTACATCAAAGGTAGTGCGGAGTCCTGTCTTGTCTGATAATTGTGCAAAAGCTGGCGTTGCTATTAACAATATAGCTAGTGCGAGTAAGACCTTCAATTTATGCTGGGATTACTCTTTTTCTGAGTTCTTTGTCTTTTGAGATTCTTGGGTGAGCAGGATCAGCAAGTATTATCTCAAACCAGTAATGGAATCCATCTTTGTACAAAAAGTAGGAGCCAAGCAATTTCAAATTCTTGTATTTTTCCTGAGTTCTCTTCTCAGCAACCTGCTGCATGTTGATTTCTGCCTTCATTCTTGTTACGCCCAAGTGTTTTTGTCTTCGTCCTGCAACAGGTCTTTGTCTTCTCATGCCACCAGTACCGACTCGTGTGCGAATCACGACCATACCTTGTTTTGCCTTGTAGCCGAGCCTTCGTGCCTTTTGTATCCTACTTGGCTTTTGTATTCTTGTAAAGGCAGCCTCCTTTCTCCATTGGATGGCCCTCTTTCTTATCTCTGGTGCGTTCTGCTGCCATAGCTTAAGCCAAGCAACGTCTTGGTGACTGAGCATTACGGGCATTATCTTTATCCCCTTAATATCCGATACGGCTGCTAGAAAAAATCCAACGGCGTTCGCTCTTTTATACAATGTCCGCGAGTGTCAGAATTCTCCTAGGTTTTTCACTCGCAGGAATCTCATCTGAGATTCAATTTGTTTTGGGTCGTGGGTGTGATAATCATATCGATCCCCATATTGTTCGTCTGTTTCAAACGACAGCCAAATCATATCGTAGAAAAAGCAAGCAGCATTATGGTTGAAAAACACATTAACAGAAAAGCAGAGTCAGCAGAGGACGAGTGGTCCCATATTACCGAAATTGGACCTAAAATCGACTCAGCAGACCCCATGGCAGTTGTGACAAGAACAATTGTATTTGGCAAGGATCTTAACAACGCGCCAAAGGAGACTATTATCAAAGAAAAAGCAGAGCAGTTCAAGGATCAAATAAACAACACAAACCAATACCTCAAATTTATCAATGCACACTTGGCTGAAAAAAAATCGAAGATAGCACAGCTCAGAGAAAATGAGCGCAGATTCAAAGAAGAGCTAGAGTCTCTGCAAAATGATACTATAAAACCAAGAGCAGAGCTGGACAAAGTCCATTATAAATACATAAAAGAAAACGACGCCGCATCATTGCTTACACATCTTGAGTTTGAGAGGCAAGCTCTGAAAGAAAAACTCCAACACCAGATAGAACAAATTGAAAAAACAAAACAGGAATTAAACCAAAAGGACGTGCAAATCAAAAATGTTCAAAGTGAGCTAGAAACAATTGTGGACAAAAAAGCTGTTATGACAGATGACCCAATACTGGTTCTAAAAGAAGAGCTTGCAAAACTTGGGATCAATAACGAGTCTGCGAGAATCCTAAGTGCAGTGAACTCTCTGGCAGAATTGCTTAATTCGAAAAAGTCACACCGTTAATTCTGCAGCCTTTAGGAACCTTTTTTTGTAGTTGCATTTTGCCATACGGTGTGAAAAAGCAAGCTATTGCGGTTGCAGCACTCGTGGCGTTGGCAGGATTACAACTAGCTGATGCACAAGAACTACGAGTGAACACAAGCAAAAGCACATACCATTATGGTGATTATCTTCAAATCACAATTTCTGTTGCAGTGGTGACTGAAGACAACGCAATAATGCACATCATTGATTCGGCTGGGACAAAGAGCAGCTCCATACCTGTCAAGATCCAAGACCTTACCACGACAATCACTTCGCCAAATCCATTCGATGCACTCATTTTCAAAGAAGGCAAATACAAAATAGAAGTTCGGTATGGTGATTCGATTGCATCAACAGAGTTTGAGCTTGTCGATGCAGGCAACATTGTGATGCCGTTTGGCAGCAACATAATAGTACCACAATGGATGGACGGCACGATCTCTGACTACGGACTACTTAAATTTCTTGCAGACAAGGACGTCATAAAACTGCCACAGGGTAAACCATTGACGCAAGACGCCAAGATTCCTGTCTGGCTTAAGATCAGCGCCAAGTGGTGGTTGGAACGCAAAATAACGGACGGGGAGCTGGTAAATGGAATTAACTATCTTCTTAGCAGCAAAGTAATTACTTTGTAATGCTATTCTTTTTTCTGCTTGCTCTGCCTATTGCCCACAGAATTATCATTATGATGAACGCAATTATGAATGCGGCTACTGCTGGCGCGATAAGCTCAAAGGTTGTTCCACGAGATGTTGAAGGCGGCGTTTCTTCAAGCACACATGCCCCATCTTTGAAAACAGTTCCAGGGCCACATCGTTCTTCAAGCACACACACACCATCTTTTAGGACTGTTCCAGGCCCACACTGGGTTTGTGGTTCTTCTACTTGTGTTTCTTCGATCGGGGTTTCTTCCACAGGTGTTTCTTCTGGCATCTCCTCCGGAACATCTTCTGGCTCTTGAGGAGCTGCCTCAGATGCAAAACCAGTTGCACCTAATGCAATAATGTCAATGGAGTCTGCTCCTGGTGGGACAGATATGGTCAACACCCGTGCAGTCTCACTTCGGTCTTCTTCAAACTCGGCTTCTTCGATGCCTGCGACAACAAAAAAGTCATCGTCTACACCGTCTGTCTTTGAATCAAAAAAACTTCGCTCAAGTGTTATCTCCAAGACTGGTGATACATCCGTGCTAGTAATCAAAACAGTCAGAGTAGATGCCAAAGTGTCTGCCTCCATTCCGTCTACTGTGAGGCCTGTTGCATCATAGTTTACTTTAAAAGTCGAACCGTTTACTTTGACTAAAGCCGATCCAGGTTCACCAAAGGCAATGCTTGGAAAGATCAGGCTACTTACCAAGAATGCAAAAATCAGACCTGATTTCAACCTAGATTACGCCTCGCAAAATCTGTATTATCTTTTCTGCTATAATATTTGCGGCTAACGACTGAGCTTCTTTTGTCTGGGCTCCGATGTGAGGCGTGCAAATAAAGTTTGGAAGTGTGACAAGCTTGTTGCCAATTGCAGGCTCTTTTTCAAAGACATCCAATGCAGCGCCTCCAAGGTTGCCTGCCTTAAGTGCTTCGTACAACGCTTCTTCGTCTACAGTACCACCTCTAGATGTATTGATTATCTTTGCAGTTTTTTTCATCTTTGCAATTCTTTGTGCATTGATCAAATTCTTTGTGCTATCGAGCAAAGGAACATGAAGTGAGACATAGTCCGAACTCTGCAAAAGAGTGTCGAGGTCTGTTTTGATTAAACCGACTTCTTTTACAAATTCTGGATCGATTGGTATTACATCGTATCCAATAACGTTCATGTTGAGTGCCTTTGCAAGTCTTGCAAGCCTCTTCCCGATGTTGCCAAGGCCTACGATTCCAAGGTACTTTCCCGCAAGCTCGGTTCCCATCAGCTCTTTTTTGATCCATTTTCCAGCTCTAAGCTCTCTGTCTGCTCGTGGAATGTCTCGTGCAAGGGCAAGCATAAGGCCGATTACGAGTTCGGCTACTGCATTCATTGCGCCTTCTACAGCGTTGATGACTCGAATATTTTTTGTCTTTGCAAACTCTGAATCGATGTTGTCGAGGCCTACTCCGACCCGTGCAATGATCTTGCATTTTGTCGCTTTTTCGATTAGCTCTTTTGTAATCACGGTCCTACTTCTCACTATTATGATGTCAAAGTTGCCTATTTTTTGTGCAAGTTGCTGTGGTGTTATTTGTGGCTCGTATGTTACCTGGAGGCCGTTTTTTTGCAAAATGTTGTTAAGAATTGGATCAACTTGGTCGCAAATCAAAACAGATTGATTAAAACTCATTCAGCTTGAGTTTTGTTGGACAGAATATAATACTTATGTGAAATGATAAAAAGAAATGGAGGAAATTTAGATTCCTAGTTCTACCTTGATTTCTTCAGCACGTTCATCAGTGTACAAGCCGTGCAAGTTAAGCTTTGGATGCTCAAGTGAGTTCTTTCCTGCTGGAGGAACTGCATCGCTTGGGTTGCCTAAGAGTTCAGCGTATGATTGTGCGTTTGTGCCCAATTGCTCGTTTAGACCAAATGGATCACCTACGACCATTACTGTTGCTGCGCCTGTGAAGATTGCAGCATAGTCATGGTTTACTGCTACATATACGCCTGGTTCATCAAAGACTACATCGGCAATCATGCCCTGTGAGCCTCCAACTAACCATGTCTCAGTTCCTTTTGCTTGCACTACATTTGCTTGTGTCACACGGTCGATGATCTCACCCACAATGTGCCAGAACACTGGTTCGTTTCCTTGGTTCTCAACGAAGAACCTTACGTGTTGGCCTGCCTCAATGAAGAGTAGTTGTGATTGGTATTGTTTTAGATCCTTTGAGTTCCATGGCTGAGCTACAAAGATGTTCTTCTTTGCGTCTCCCTTGATCAACTTGTTGTGATCTTCATTTGGTACGTAACCAAATGACATACCATTTACAACCGTCCATGTGGTCTCATGCTTGAACATTTTGCCTTGATCATATCCGCCATCATCGGTCAAGTACAATTGGTTGTACTGTAGCTGGAATTCAAGGGCATCTGCAGAGTACATCTGTCTGTCTCTGACGACTTGGCCGTCCTTAACCTTTGTCTTCTCGACCATCAATGGTTTGTAGCCTTTGAGTGGATCGACAATGGTCATTCCGTACATGCCTGAGAGAACATGTTGGTCCATAGCTGCTACATCAACACCAGAGCAGTGGTACTTGAAGGTACCAGGCACTTGTGCGACATAGCAGTATGTCTTGGATTCACCTGGCAATACTTTGCCAAAGTTTCCTGCACTCATTTCAGATGCATGCATGTCGTTTCCATGTGGTGTTGGTTCATCGTCTGGGATTGTTAGGGTCATCATGATTACATCGCCTTGTGTGACTCTAACGGTTGGTCCTGGGACTTGGCCGCTAAAAGTCATAGCTTTGTATGTGCCACCACCAATTACTGGGAGCTCTGCACTTTGACCTGTGAGGTCAACTGTGACCACATTTCGTCCCTCTTCGATGTTGTCGCAGTCTACTGCGGCAAATGCTTGTGGCATGACCAACCTCAAACCACCCATGTCATGGATTTTTTGAGTCAAGTCATTGTTTCCTTTGGAAACTGCCATCGTTGAACCAACGATTTGGGATTGTGTGTATGTGCTTCCGAATAAGGTCGCTGCCAATACCGCTACTGCTGTAACGGAAAATAGCATACTGTAACGCTTATTCATTGTGTTTGAGACTTGTACCAGCCTATATAATAATTCCCATTATTTCTGTCAGAAATTTAAGAATTTGTGCTGATATTCTCAGAATTTCCCGCTGAGAATTTATTTTAGTGGCATGAAGTTGAATTTGATTTGAAATACAGAATAGACAGAGATTCACTAGGTGAGGTAAAGATACCTGTAGATGCATACTATGGAGCTTTTACTGGCCGTGCAGTCAAACAATACCACGTAACTGGCAAAAAGTCGCACAAGCACCTAGTGTCAGCTTATGTTATGATAAAGCGCTCGGCCGCAGTTGCAAACATAAGAACAAAAGCAATCGACAAAAAACGCGGCGACGCAATAATTAAGGCCTGCGACAAAATTCTGTCTGGAAAATTTGTAGATCAGTTTGTAATTGAAGAGATTAACTCCGGTGCAGGTACTGCGTTCAACATGAACTCAAACGAAGTCATCTGCAACATTGCACTTGAGATTCTTGGCAAAAAGAAGGGCGATTATGAGTATCTGCACCCAAATGACCATGTTAACATGTCGCAATCAAGCAACGACACATTCCCCACTGCAATGCACGTTGCGATTCTACTCAACGTTGACGAAATGCTCGCATCAGTAGACGTTCTAATAAATTCACTTGCAAAAAAGGCAAAAGAATTCTCATCATTTAAAAAAATTGGAAGAACTCATCTCATGGACGCACTCCCCGTCACACTTGGAAGCGAGTTTGCAGCATATGTTACGTCGGTTACCAAGGCGCGCAACGCAATCATTTCGGCGCGAGCTGAGCTGGAACATGTAGGGCTTGGCGGAACTGCAGTAGGCAATGGTGCAAACACACCAAGAGGATACAGAAACATCGCCATCGCAGAGCTTGCAAGGATTTCAGGACTAAAACTAAAACCAGAAAAAAACATGCAACACTCACTACAATCAAAATTTGCAGTAGCAAATATGTCGTCAGCTGTTAGGAACCTCGCACTTGAACTAAGCAAGATTGCAAATGACATCAGACTAATGGCGTCAGGCCCAATTGCTGGTCTCTCAGAAATTGGGATCCCCGCAGTGCATGCAGGATCTTCAATCATGCCGGGAAAGGTAAACCCATCACTTGCAGAATGTCTCAACATGGTTTGCTTTAGTGTGATTGGAAATGATACTGCCGTTGCAAATGCTGCACAGGCAGGACAGTTTGAGCTCAACGTGATGCTTCCGGGAATGCTAAAGGCCATGCTGGATTCTACGGACATGCTCAAGAACTTTTTGCCGATATTCTCAAAGAATCTAATTGACGGCCTTACGGCAAACAGCGAACGACTTGCGCAAAACATAGAAAAAAGTCCTGTCATAGTTACACTACTCTCGCCAAAGATTGGCTACCAGAAATCCGCTGATTTGTTCAAGGAATCACTCAAGACTGGAAAGACGATACGTGATCTTGTCATCTCGCAAAAACTGATGACGCACAAGGAAATAGACGCCCTTTTCAAGTAATATGGCAAAAATCTGGGTTGAGTCATACGGCTGTTCTGCAAGCTTTGCAGACGCAGAAATGATCTCAGGGTTGATTATAAACGGCGGGCATACTCTTGCATCAAGTGCCAGAGAATCCGACTTGAACCTAATCGTGACGTGTTCTGTCAAGGACGCGACTGCAAACAAGATGGTAAACAGGATAAAGAGGCTCAAGTCCAAGCCACTTGTGGTCGCAGGCTGCCTCGCAAAGGCCGAGCCAAAAACGGTCCAAAAGTTCTCAAGCACAGCAAGCCTGATTGGGCCTAACTCGCTTGGCAAGACGCTCCAAGTCATCGAGTCGACCCTTCTTGGGCGAAAACAAGTGGAGCTTACGGACTCCGACCAAACAAAGACCAGCCTACCAAAGGTGAGGCTAAATCCAGTTGTAGGCATTGTGGAGATCGCAAGCGGCTGCATGAGTGAGTGCACCTTCTGTCAGACCAAGCTTGCAAAAGGCGATCTTACTTCATACAGGATTGGTGACATAGTCAGGCAGGTGCGCACCGAAGTAGATGATGGTTGCAAGGAGATCTGGCTTACTTCCACTGACAATGGGTGCTACGGCCTAGACATCGGGACCACATTGCCTGAGCTTGTCAGCAAGGTGGCGGAGATTCCAGCAGACTTTGCAATCAGAGTTGGCATGATGAACCCAATGTACATGCCTAGGATAAAGGATGAGTTGGTAAAATCGTTTGAAAGTAGCAAAGTCTACAAGTTCCTGCACATCCCAGTGCAATCTGGAAGCGATAAGGTGCTAAACGAAATGAAGCGAGGTCACACGGCAGGCACATTCAGGGATGTGGTAAAAAAGTTCCGCTCCAAGTTTGGCAGGTTCACCATCTCAACAGATATCATAGTGGGTTTCCCAACGGAAAGCCAAGAGGACTTTGAGAAAACCTTGGAGCTGTTATGGGAGACAAAGCCTGATGTGGTGAATCTCTCAAGGTACAGCCAGAGGCCAGGAACAAAAGCAGCAGACATGGTGCAAATCGAAGTCTCGGAGGTAAAGAAGCGAAGCAAGGCTACATTTGAGCTGATAAACAAGATCGCACTACAAAACAACAAGGAATGGATCGGCTGGAAGGGCGAGGTCCTCTTCAACGAACAAACTGAAGGCAAGATACGAGGAAGAAACTATGCATACAAGTCCGTCTTTGTGGACGAGCCGGTATGTCTTGGCGCCAAAAAATATGTCAAGATAACTGGGGCAACAAGTCACGGTCTACAGGGTCAGATCGAACCAGCCGGAAGCTAAAACTTTTAGATCGGATCTTGGATCAAAATTAAGTAAGAAGGTTTTTTATTATATTTGGCAAGGAGTCCTCATGGACTTTGTTCAGCCCATCCTTTTGGTCGGAATTGGTGGCGCAGGCTCAAAGCTTGCAGCACACGCAAGCAAGTTGATTGGGGCTGACTGCGTTGCAATAAGCCATGACAGCAACGACTTAAGCTCACAAAACGACATCAAAATCCACACAGAGTCATACGTCAATCCTTCTGCATATCTGATAAGGGCGCAGGCTCAAAAGTCGATGGATAAGATCCGAGGCACGATCTCAGACTATTCCACGGTTGTAATTTTTGCAAACCTTGCTGGAAGGGCTGGCACTGCTATCTCTCCTCTAGTAGCAATGGCTGCAAAAGAGGAAGGAAAAAGGGTCTTGTCTTTTGCAATTATGCCATTCAAGTTTGAAAAGGAGCGGTTGTTCCTGGCAGGGGTGTCACTAAAGAGGCTGAGGACAAACTCGGACTCGACAATAGTAGTCGACAACGATGCACTGCTTGAGAGCAACCCTGACTTGACACTTGCCAAATGTTACGAAATTACAAACCATGCAATTATGTACGTAGTAAACTCACTTGATTCTTCTTCGATTTCAGATAACTTGAACATTCTTTCGACAAGCAAGGATGTCAAAGACGTAGAAACATTACTGTGCGACTCAATCAAAATGCTATATGATGACGCGCCACCAGCGAACATCAAAAAGACAATGCTGTACGTCTTTGGGACAGACAATGTCTCTGTTGGAAAAATAAACGCAATTACGCAGACAATCAGCGGCATGTTCAATGAACACAGCACAGCTGTAAGCTTGGCCACAACTCAGGGCGACAAGTCGCAGGTAGTGGTGGTGGCATCAGTCGAAGGCACGCTCAAGTTTGACAACTATGATCCACTTGGGATGATTCCACAAGAAAATGTCTTGGATTGGGATGAGCCTGAATCAAGCATCAAGACTGGAATCGAGTTGTACCAGTTAGAATAATTATTTCTTTTTAGATTTCTTAGAGTCAGCCTTTTTTGCTGGTTTTGACTCTTTCATTTTCTCTGATTTCTTTGGTTTTTCCTCGCTGACTTTTTTTGCCTCTGGTTTCTTTTCTATCTTTTTTTCTTTTGAAGCAGGCTTTTCTTCTACCTCTTCAATCTTTTCTTGGATCTCTTCGACTTTGACCTCTGACTCTTTTGGTTTGACCTCCCTTGGTATCTCCTCTACCTTTTCTTCGACTTTCTTTTCTTCCCCATATGGTGATACCAAGACATAGCCTTCCTCGGTCTTTGCCATCTTGACTCGGATCTTTCTTGGTGGGCTGCGGATGCCGTTTTTCCAAACAGTCTGGCTTAGGTCTTGGTCGATTTTGATTTGCTCTGTCTTCATGTGGCGTGTCGCAAACTCGCGGATCATGTTGATCGCACGTTTTGCTCTGCGGTTATTTGGAGAAAGCCACACTTTGCCAAGATTGATTGTGTAGACTCGTTCTGCCTCTTGCGACAACTTATCCTACCTCCACGTCGGTCTGTCTCCATTGCCTTCGCTTTGGATTGCTTCGGACTTGGCGCTTGGTCTTTAGGATGATCCACGCTGGGACTGCAGAGTTTTGCTTGCGCTTCTTTAGAAGTCTGATCTTTCGTCCGGAAGGTTTTCTTGCAGCCATAAAATCTGAGGCAATTTACCCTCTTTTTAAATGAATCTCGGAGGATCATTGATTGTTTCGCTTTACAAGAGATTGTTTTGTTTGAAAATGTCGTGGAGTTGTTTTAGAATTCTTGCTGAGGCACCCCAAACGATTTGATTCTCAAAGGTGGTGGTGTATGCCTCAAAGAGAGCTCTGTGGTTTGGGTCGTCGTCGAGTCTGAGTCCTCTCAACAACGGAACGAGTGGTATGTGCAGAATCTCGTCTACTTCGTCGTAGTTTGGACGAAGCTCCGAGATACCATCAATTACTGCCAAAAAAGGAATTATTGTAAATCCAGAGTTTCTCGTCGTCACGGGTTTGAGCTGGCCGATGACTTGGTCACGCAAAACTTCAAGTGAGATTTCTTCTCTTGTCTCTCTGATTGCTGTATCTAGTAGGTCAGAATCATTTTCTGCAAGTTTGCCCCCTGGGAATGATATTTCGCCTGCATGCAACTGCATAGTCATCGGTTTTTTAATCATGATTGTCTTTAACTCTGGGCCGTAGATTACCACTAGGACTGCGGCATGTTTTGTGTTGGTGTCGTCAATGTGCGGAGTTATCTCTGAAACAAGTAATTTTTTTAGCATTTCTGCACTCATCAAACAATCAAAGTACAATCGGATTATTGAATTATCTCCAATTGATTCACCATAAATCCAGTTGATTTTGCACATTCATATTATAAACAAGTAGCATGGAGAATTTACAAATGACAATAAGGTACGAGATCAACCCACCGCGAGTACTCCAAAATAGGATTCTGTCTCACAAAGAGGTGAGGAGCTCACTTGGTAAAGTAGAAAAAAGAATAATTCGAGCAAGCAAGCTCTGCGACGGTATCCACTTGACTGATTCTGTATTGGGAGTGCCTAGGATCTCGCCAATTACAACCGGCGCAATAATTCGAAATGATGGCCTCAAGCTAGACATTACGGCAAGCCTTCGGGTCAGGGACAGAAACATAACAGCACTCACACAGTCGGTGTATGATGCAGTACTTTTGGGTCTGGATGGTCTATTGATACTCAAAGGAGACGAGCCACCAGATGGCCCAAAGGATTCTAAGCTTGTGCCAAGTAGTGTGGTAAAACATTTCAAGGAACTTGGGTTTGACAAAAATCTGGACTTTTTTTTGTCGATTCCTGCCAACCCTGACTTTGAGAAGATACAAAAAAAGATCGATGCACAACCAAAAGGATTTGTGACTCAGGTGGTGCAGTCACCAGAGCAGGTCTTCCGCATTGTCGATGCGCTAAAGCCTCAGGGATTCAAGATAATTCCATGTATAATGATACCTTCACAAAACAACGCAAAGTCAGCAAAGATGCTGGGAATTGATTTTTCAAAATACGACGAAAACGTACTTGAATTCATCAAAGAAATTTACAAATCTACAAAAGACATTCTCATTACGTCGCCAAACGACTTTAATGTAGCACTAAATATTCTTTCCAAAATGAAGAAAAAATAAGGTGACTTGTGTGCAAAAAAAGAATTTCCTTGATGCGCTAAAAGAAAAGATACTGCTCTTTGATGGTGCAATGGGAACTGAAATCCAAAAGTTTGATCCAAAGCCACAGGATTTCCCAGACGGCAAGGACGGCTTCAACGACGGCCTAATTCTTACGCACCCAGAATGGATAAAGAAGATACACAGAAGTTACTTGGAGGCAGGAGCGGACTGCATTGAGACGAACTCGTTTGGTTCAAACAAACTCAAACTCGACGAGTACGGCTACGGTGACAGGACGGTTGAGCTCAACAAAAAGATCGCAGAGCTTGCAGTGCAGACTGCATCAGAGTTTTCCGACAAGCCACGATACGTGATTGGCAGCATGGGTCCGACCGGTTTTTTGCCAAGCTCAAACGATCCAGACTTGGGACAAAAGCCAATCTCTGAAATCAGGGAGGCATACGCACTACAGGCAGAAGGACTCATACTTGGCGGTGTGGATGCATTGCTAATTGAGACAAGCCAGGACATACTTGAAGTAAAACTCGCAATAGAGGGATCACAAGATGCAATGAAAAAAGTGGGGAAAAAGATCCCGCTGATTGCAAATGTCACACTGGATCAGTATGGCAAGATGCTTTTGGGAACAAACATCCAAGCTGCATACACTACCGTCTCCG
>JBKBQK010000015.1:0-3956 GCA_046292705.1 Candidatus Nitrosotenuis sp.
ACAGTAATTTTTCTAGTGCCCTCGGATCCCGGATTCCTGCATTTTTTATTATGTCTTTGTATAATGTCAGGTGTATGTATGTTCTTAGATTGTCCCCACACAACGTCAAGTCATTGATGGAGATATTTTCTGGATAGCCACCTTTTATGAGATATTCGTTTAGGTATGTTTGAATTTTGGTTTTGTAAGGAGATAGTTCTTTGGCCGTCTCTTCTAATCTCTCAAAGAATTTAATTGGATTGCTTTCAGAGATAGATCCTTTTAATGATTTTACCAGTTCTTGACTCTTTTCTTCTATAATGGAGCCAAGGCCTTCTTGTTCTTTGAACTTCACAAATTCCAAAAACTTCATCGGCAGTACAACTTGTAGCCGTATCCTACCAACCAGACTCTCTGATGTTCCTCCCAGTATGCCAGTACTTGATGAACCAGAAACTACAAATTTTATTTTGTATCCTAGATCGTACCATCGCTTTAAGACGTTTTGCCATTCAGTCAAAGCCTGGACTTCGTCAAGTATGATATGGACTCGCTGATCAAGCGAATCTAGTGTCTTTTTTAATATGTGTGTAGAATAAAGGTTGAAGATCCTGTCCATGTTTTCTAATGAAACATGCAGATATTGGTCATCAAGGCTGACAAACAGAATATTTTCCGGTAGAATCTTTTCAGATAACAGTTCATCTATTAACTGATAGAGAATGGTGGTCTTGCCGACCCTCCTTGCTCCAATTAGTATGTCGATTTTTTCATCGCCTATCTGGCTTTTTAGGCGGTAAAAGTCGTGGCGTCTGAATTGCTTTAGCCTTGCTTCTGGTATGGGTTTTTTTGTCCACCACGGATTGTAATCATGCAATATGCGAAGAATCTCATCGTCAGGCAGGCTGATCCCTATTGTTGCCATGCCATTTTATCCCCATTTTGATATATAAATATGATCAGTATACTGATCACTATTGTGTAGTATACTTGCTATTATGCTGTTCATAAAATGACCAATTAAGGAATAGTATGATTGGTTATGCTAAATTCGATGATAATGACCTAATGGTGTCTTGTGATTATATGCATAACTCATGATCTTCAACAAAAATTTGGTGAAGTTTATGAGCTAAATTCGGAAAATGAGTTGTAATTAACAAGATCAACCGACTACCATCTTGTAGTGACTCGTATTTTTGTTTATAATCTGCTTTGTCGCACAAATCGATAGAATCGCAGTTTTTGTATGAATATCGATCAAATCTGGTCATCATATTCTGAAACGAGCATGTGGACAACTATTTGCATCTAATTTCGAAATTAGCCAACAAAGCAGAATACGTTTTTACGATTATTAATGAGTTCACGCCATAATCAAACCGTGATAATAAGATCACAGAAGACAAAAACTAGTATTCTTTTAGCACTGGCAGATCCAGAAATGAAATCAATTCTAGATTATACAGCATATGAATCCAAATCGATTAACCAGATAATCAAAGAGTGCAACATAGCACATACGTCAGCATATAGAAAAGTCAAGTGGCTCCTTGAGAACAATCTTCTTGTAACGGACAGCTTTGTAATTACGCAAGATGGAAAAAAATCCAGTTTGGTTCGAAGTGTTTTCAAATCAATAACTGTCAAGTATGCTCCAGCTGAAATGATAGTTGAAATTGAGCAAAACATCGACATCTTGGAAAGAACCGCAAGACGGATGCTTTCGCTTGACTAGTCTATTTTAGTATGATGTCATCTGTGTTGTCGTGAATATTTTTGTTCTGTCTTTTTGATGACAAAAACCTCATCCAAATCAAAATTGCAAAAAATACCATCGATACAAGATGAATCTCTAATCCAATTTCTGCAAAATCATTCGATATTACACCAGATGACTGAAGCTGGGATGCGATCTCTCCTGCAATCCAAATTAGGATAAACACCGATAGCTGAAATTGGAATTTTTTTATGTTTCTTGCAACCATTGCCAAGTATCCAAATATTCCCACTCCTATCAGAAGAAGGATCAAAGTCAAACCGTCAGATAAAAAGCCAAAGTCGCTCAATACTTAATTGCCTCCCTAGAGTTTCTAATATACATCAGACCAAAACCAATCAAAATTGCAACCGACAACGGCTCAAAAATATCCTCACCTATTGACTTGTTAGAGCTTAGCTCAAAAATATGATACATACCATGAATCAAGATAAATACAAAAAACACAATGACTAGCCTTTTGATATTACCTTTTAATTTCAGACTCAGAAATAAGGGGATGACTCCTGCAGCAAAAACGCTGATTGCACTCAAAAGATGAATTTGTGTATTCAGTTCCAATAAATCTTTTGATGAGATCTTGTTGTTAAAGTTGATGACAGTACCAAATCTGGCATCCAAAAATGGGATTTGTCTTGTGGTTTTTAATTTGCGATTTTGTTATGTCAATAGGCGCAAAACATGACAAATCTTGGAGGAATCGCCATTGGAATCGCAATAGTTGCAATTGCAATATCTGCCGTAGCAATTATGTTGAATCAAAATCAAGATGCTGCACAAGCAACAACCATTACGCCCACTGAAAGGACAATCTACATGAACCTTGTAGAGCCGAAAGGAACTACAAATGTTTCCAAAGAGTCTTTTCCTACAGATCCACTTCCAGAAGGAGGTGGCTTTGAGCTGGTTCCACCAAATGATGCAGGAGACTGGACTGTGGAGACATATTCATTTTCACCCTCAGTGATTGTGGTAAATCAAAGGGATGTGGTAAATCTGAAGATGCTTGGACTAAATGGAGCATTACACCATGTTTCAATTGAAAACTATGCTGAACCCTTTGATGTTAAAAGAGGCGAGCTGCATGATGTATCTTTTGTAGCTGATAAGGCAGGAACATTCAAGATTTCATGCAGTATTCATCAGCCTGCGATGACTGGATATTTGATGGTTATTCCAAACGAATAATTTGTTGATTAAAAATCCAGTATTCTAACACCAATGATATTTCTTACAGTTTTAGCTGAAAATTATACCATCAAACAATTTTTTGGAAATATTTTACTAGACCACTTGCGTAATTACTGACAATACACACTTTTGTGATGCAATTAATCTTGTTTTGCCTCACGGAATCACAATAATATCGGAGTACCGTATCCTAAAATTTACCAAACCACAGACTATATCCGATATGCGGTCATACCGAAGCAACCTGTTGCGGAATTTTTCTCCCATGATGCGGAATTTCCTGATTTTTGCAATTGCGTGCTTTATTACTATTCTTGTTCTGGAGTGATTTTTGTTGAACTCGATTTGAGCAGGAGTCAATTCTTTGCCTTTGCGCTTGTGAGGCAGCACCGGGTTCATCTGCGGAAAATCTTTTTCCATTCCCTTGTATCCAAGGTCTGCAATTGTCTGCAATGATATCAGTGCAGGGTGTTTTGTTTTGAATACGGAATAATCGTGCGGCCTTCCGGGGGAGTGTGGTGGTTTGTGAAATATCTCGCCCCGAAGATTCACCACAAGCTGGTTTTTGATGGTGTGTCACTTTTTCTTTCCGGAATAGTGTGTTTTTCTTTTGTGTTTGTTTTGTGGTCGTGGGATCTGCTGCTCTGTTGCATCCAGTACGGCTTTTAATTCAGGAAAGCACCGTACCAGCTCTTCTATGGTGGTTGCTTTTTTTGCCTGCGCGTATTTTTTGGCAGGAATCGGGATGCACCGTACCACTGCAGTCTCAAGATACCTGATGTCCCTGTAGACGTTTGCTGCATCGAGGCCGAATAAAAATCCCATCATCTGATACGTGGTGTACATTCTGTAGTACATCAGGTGCATGAGTAATCGGTCCTTTAACAAAAGACTAAAGGGGTGTCCTGCACCGATCCGTCTTTTTCTCTTTGCCCCGGAGAGCCGCTTTTGCTCTGTTTCTTCGTATTCTTGCCGTACTGCATCATACAAAAAATCAAATTCTGGT
>JBKBQK010000015.1:3966-17213 GCA_046292705.1 Candidatus Nitrosotenuis sp.
AGACCGACAAAGGAGCGAAATATCTTGGGTTTGCGCGCAAGCTTTTGGTACGATAGCATGATTTTTGGGCAAAACGTTGTCAGCTTTAGATCTTGCTGTGCGTAAATGTAGACGGTGTGATCAGATTTCGTTAATTACGCAAAAGGTCTATGTTCTTTTTAGAGGATGCCTTGTGAGTCGTACATGAAGATCTGCTGTGGCTTCATCATTAAAGTTGAGATTACACCTAGGACATTTCCATAGCTTTGTACCCATGACTTCATTGTTTAATTATAATGTATTAAATATGATCTATGAATTTTCTGGAATTCCAGAATTTCGCCAAGAAACCCTTTTTTTACTTGAAGTTGAATAGAGCCTATGAATAAAGAAAACGATTTTGTATTAAATTCGCATGATTCTAAGCACAACAACCCATCAAGAAATACAAAACCTATTTCTCTTGGATTGACTTTGTGGAAATGTTATCACTGTGCGCTATTCTTCAAAAACGAATTTTCTGCTGTAATTCATGAAGATATTTCAAAACATCATATTCAAAAAATATCATTCTGAGGCATTATGGATTACAAAAAACTGTATGAGCGCATAATGAGTGTTCATCCAAACATCAGATTTGTCACCATTGTAGATACTGAAGGTAGATTGATGGCAGGCGGACAGCGCAATGGCATTTCAAACTATTTGACTCCAGAAGAAGAGCGTCAATCAATTCGACATGCAATCGATGCCTGGAGATTACGAACGATTTTTACAGGTTCGATAGGAAACGGAAAATATTCATTAACGGAATATGAAAAAATAAAAAGGATAACGTTGCCTATCGATAACCAACATTTGATTTACATGACTGCCGAAGTCGATGTAAATCACACATTTATAATCAATGAGATTTTAAAAATTGTTGAGATGTATGGTAAGGCAGTTAAACAAGTTTCCTGACTTTCTATTCAATAAATCCATCGCTGTACTCAGTTAGATCGACATCTGCAATATTTGAAACAGATTAAGCTGAACATGTCTATCTACAACTAGAATAAACTACTATCATTAACAAACAATGTTAAAGTTGTACTGATCTGAGGAATTCTTCGGCTCGTGTTTGTAATGAACTCAGAAATACTTTTCATATCCGTTGATTCTATTTCTGCAATTATGTCATATGAACTATAAGTCATCATTATGTTTCTGATCATGTGCGTTTTTTTAATTCCGTGATGATGGACTTTTCTTTGCCCATTTCAGAATTTATTAGAACATATGCCAAAGCCATTTCTGACACCTTGCCATTATTTATGCCTGATTTAATACTTTATTTACGAAGTTCTCTAAATTCTAGAATTATCAGAGATTATGGAAATAGTTTGCACAGAATTAAATACCGTTAGGACTTACGCGCCTGGATTTCACAACTTAATCCAAAGGTATCATTCGTTACTTTTAGATCCAAGCCAGATCCACCTCAATCCCAATGAATCCATCAAGGCGTGATGCCTTTGACTACATACAGTTTCTAATAGCATCCCACAGATTCAGATGTGCCGAGGCTGCAAGATGCCAAATGCCACACCATAACGCCTCTGCCCATGATTCCTTTACGCGCCTCCTACGACGACAGACTCAAAACACTGAGACGGTCTGGAGGGAAGCAAAGGCAATGATAGGTAGCAGAGGCGTCCTTGTAGTCGATGACACCACACAAGCCATATTCCACAAAGATGGAACTTGTAACATGGCACTGGAGCGGCAAGCACAGAAGGGTTGTCAAAGGAATCAACCTCATTACTTTGTGGACAGATGGAAAAAGGCGCGTACCGTGTGATATCAGGATCTACGACGCACCGCTTACGGGCCTTACAAAAAATGACCGCTTTCAGGAGATGCTTGTATCTGCAAAACAAAGAGGAATGGATCTCAAGCATATCCTCTTTGACAGCTGGTACTGCAGTGTTGACAACATCAATCTTGTCACAAAGCTTGGGTGGAATTTTCTGACAAGGCTGAAAAGCAACAGGACTGTCAGTTTGGGAGACGACAAAAACATTCCGGTAAGTTGTGTCTCAATACCAAAGCAGGGCAGAATAGTTCACCTCAAGGAGTACGGGAAAGTAAAGGTATTCAGGACGGTTTCCAAAAACGGAGACGCTGAGTACTGGGCAACAAACAATCTGTCAATGAATGTGACACAAAGAAAAGAGCTTGAAAAACAGGATGGGCAATAGAGGTGTATCACCGCGGAATCAAGCAGCGCTGCGGTGTTGAAAGGTCGCATGTCAGAAAAGCAGGATCGATAGTCAGTCACACACTGTTGTCTGTCAGAGCTTTTCTGCGCCTTGAGGCATACAGGATACGTACTGGAATAAGCTGGTACGAGGCAAAATCCATAATCAGAGATGCGATACGGAACTATCTGTCAGGGTCTTTGTCTGAGGTTGGTGCAACTGCGTAACTCCTAATCTTAACAATGAATGAAATGATTTACGAAGAAGAAAATTCTACATGACATACAAGATGTTATAAGATCATATGTTATAGTTATAACATGCAGAAATCCCACAAAGAGACAAAAAGCGAGTTAAGCCCAAAACTTGATGATCTTTTAGAACGTGTTGTCTCTGGAAAAGAAAAAGTTACCATCTATGACACACCAGAAGACTATCTAAAGCATGCTAAAAAAATTATAAAAGAATAAAAATTGTGGAAAATAGCTTTAGTTGACAGAACCATATCCAAGAAGCTAGAAAAATACAAGGCAAACAAGCAGTTAACTGACAACTATTTCAAATTTATTGAAGATCTTGCAAACGCAGATGACCGACGAAAGCTGGGGGATCCTAAACAAGGGCGCTTTAGGCAGTGTTTTGGAAAACATATGACAAAATCACATAGCCTGATCTATTATGTTGACTTTGTGAAAAACGGACAGTTTACCTAATTGATCTGGATGATCACAAGAATTTGTATGGAAGAGACAATAGAGCCTGAATAATTGTTTTCCCTAACGTAATTTTAATTCTTTTGTAACAGTTTACCTTTTTGAAGCGCGTACAACTCAATTCCAAGTATGCCCTAAGATGGATGTTGTCAAACCTTGCAAACGAAGATCTTGTAGAACCAAGCAACATGAAATAAGCTGTATTAAATCTCTAGTCAATCACTCATCCCGTTTTCGATGATTATTGTATATGTGAAACGATGTTTAAGAAAAAGCTGTAACAATAAGTGATGGCTGGTTATGCATGAGTACTAGATAAAATACTGAAATCACTCATGAATCATCCTAAAACAATTCAAGAGATTTCTAGAGTGCAAAGTGACAAAAGTTACTGTCTATAGAATAATAAAAAACTCTACTCTGAACGAAGAATAAAGAAATTTTATCGATTAGAAGTGAGACATAAATTCAACGTTTACGCAGTAAAGAACAAGATATTGTAAATGCATGAATCGTAATATGCGGAAAAAATTTATTTTTGTTTTGAAGTGAATTTGTATGGCCAAAGCAATATCGGTGGATGATCTAAAAAATCAAAAAAACAATTTTGTAATTATTGATGTAAGAGAAGCTGATGAGCTTAAAGGAGGAAGTATTGCTAATTCCACACATATGCCTCTTGGTCTGGTGATTCGTAGCGCAAATAAAGGAGAAATTGAACATCTCAAAGGTAAGCAGATCTGTACTTATTGCCGTAATGGTTATCGCGGGAACATTGCCGCTGATGAACTGAATAAAAAAGGATTTATCGCAGTTACCTTGGATGGTGGATTTGAGTCCTGGAAGAATAGCCAATAAGTTTGATACTGAACAAACTAAAATCATACCTCAATTGAAAATCAATTGATGAACGCTGACTATTTAGTTTTCTTATGACGATGTGGGCGTAAATCAGAGCAAAAATCGATTATTTCACAAGTACTGGTTCGTTAGAAGCATAGCCTCTCTCCACTAAGAATTTTGAAAATTCATCAGACTCTGTTATCATAAGGTCAATCGACCTTAACAATATTGCGTAAAAGAACTCCATTGCTTCATGACTTCGTTGACAGTGAGGACAGATGTTTGTGTTTATTGTTGGCAAGAATTTCTGTAAGCCTTTTTTGCTATTAAACTCGTCAAAAACTACCTTGAATGTTTTCATGATGGGTACGCGTAGATCTTCGGTAACGCCTTCCAATACTCCCTCAACTTTTAAGGTTGCGTCAAACTCTTCATCGATGCCATATTTCCCCCAAGTTCCTCTTTCGCAAACATAGCGCTTTTTGCGCTCTCCTTTGTCTTTTTTTTCCCGTGGATAGAGGAAAATGTAATTCAGTCTGTACAATTCTTTTAGTGCTGAATAAACTACGCTTGGAGGCAGATTCTCCTTTGTGATTATTTCCTCAGCCGTGATGCCTTTTGCCCCAGCTTGTCGCATGTAGTCCATAATCTTCCATGTGATGTCTTTAGAAAGAATATCGGCTTCTTGATAGGATTTGATTGGAAAGTGTGTTAGGTATGTTTTGATGTTTTTTGTCTTCTTGTTTTGCAACAATTTCTATCAATTCTGTAATTATATATTATCTTATAAACCTGATTTGTTAGAATTCTGGAATTACAAGAATTTGCGATATTTGACTGAAAGAGTTTAAGTTTAGCACAAAAATGACGCCAAGCATGACTCTTGTGTTAGATAGTTATGTATTATTTCAAACTGTGATCTTGCTTTATGTAATGGGAGCAGTGTTAGGGCTGCTTTCAAGGAATAGTCGCTTAACGAGAGAACTAATGTTCGTACCGTCCATAATAGCTTCGTTCTTGCTAGTTATCTTCTCCAGCAACATAATAATGAGTGAAAAATCGTTACAACTCGTAGTCACAGACGCACTATTCATCTTTAATTTTGAAATTCTTGTAGATGATATTGCAGCATTTTTCATTTTGATTATCGGCATAGTTTCGTTTGCTGTTTCATTATACTCCATTGGCTATTCAAGGGAATACGAAGCCGGCAAAAGAACGTCTGCGTTAGGATTCCTTTTCAACACTTTCATACTTTCTATGGTTCTTGTAGTCGTATCAAATAACGCCTTTTTCTTTTTGCTGTTTTGGGAATTAATGTCCCTAACATCCTTCTTCCTAGTCATTTATGATCATGATAAAGAAGTGAATCTAAAGGCTGGAATGACCTATCTTGTCATGACGCATTTTGGAACTGCGTTCATCTTTGCAGCATTTTTGTTAGGTTATATCCAAACTGGGAGCTTTAGTTTTGACTCACTTCGACAGGCTTCTGCAACCTTTCCATTATTGATCAAAAATCTTGTTTTCATTTTTGCATTCATAGGGTTCGGAACAAAGGCTGGAATGATACCTCTACATATGTGGTTACCTAAAGCACACCCCTCTGCACCAAGTAATGTCTCGGCCCTCATGTCAGCGGTGATGATAAAAATTGGCATCTATGGTTTGATCAGAACCATCTTTGACTTCAGTGGCTTTGGCGTGTCGCCTGATTTCTCATGGTGGGGGATGCTCTTGGTTGCTGCCGGTTCAGCATCGGCGCTAATAGGGGTTCTTTATGCAGTGGTAGAACATGACATTAAGCGAGCTCTTGCCTTTCACAGCATAGAAAACATAGGCATAATCCTCATAGGTCTTGGGCTATCTGTTGTTTTCGCATCATTCAATCTTACAGCACTTTCTGTATTGGCGCTTGTAGCAAGCATGTACCACACAATTAATCACGCCGTCTTCAAGGGCTTGCTCTTTATGGGAGCTGGGTCGGTGGTATTTGCAACGCACACAAGAAACGTCGAACATTTGGGTGGCCTTATAAAACAAATGCCATGGACTGCCTTCTTGTTTTTGATTGGAGCAATCTCAATTGCAGGTCTTCCACCATTTAACGGCTTCATTAGTGAATGGTTGACAATGCAAGCCCTACTATCTAGTTCCCAGGTTCCGTCAACTATACTACAAATATCAATTGCATTTGCAAGCCTGCCTTTTGCCCTTACAGTAGGAATTGCCGCTGCAACATTCGTTAAACTATTTGGCATGTCATTTCTTTCCAAGGCACGAAGTAGGCACGCTCTGAATGTCAAAGAGGTTCCACGAAGCATGATTTTGGGGATGTCGATTCTTGCTGCCATTTGCGTATTGCTTGGCGTGATCCCATCCTTAGGGACTTCGTTGATAGTTACTGCATTTCACCTTCCCACACAACCGCCAAGTCCTTTTGATTCGATAACCACGCAAAACAGCTCTGGTGGGAGTTTTGCAAATCTCTCCATGCCTGTTGTTGTAATGATGTTGGCATCAGTTGCAATTGCAATTTTTGGTTTTATACGAGTCTTAGGTGGGCATACTCGAAAGACCGTCTACGGTACCTGGGATTGTGGGTTTGGTAGCCTCAGTGATAGAATGGAATATACAGCAACATCACTTTCTCAGCCAATACGTGCAGTTTTCAAGGTTTTTTTCAAACCACATAATCAAATCAAGAGAGAATCATTCGAAGAAAGAAACCCATATCTGTTAAAGACCATAAAAATAGAAACCACGACAAAAAATATTTTTGAAGATATGCTTTACCTACCAGTAGTATCTTCTTTTGTTTTCTTTTTTGATAGTATACGCAGACTTCAGACAGGAAAGATAAACTCATACTTGCTTTACATCATGATAACAATCATTCTACTTCTTTTGTTTGTGAGGTTAAGTAACAATGGATAGCACCACAATTGTAGTTGGATTAATTCAAGTGTTGGTCATCATAGTACTGGCTCCCCTCTTAACTGGCATAATGAGAAAAACAAAGGCCAGAACACAGAAAAGAGTTGGTGCCAGCGTGCTACAACCATACTATGATGTATTAAAATTGATAAGAAAAGGCGAAGTCGTTTCCGATCAAAGCTCTTGGATTTTCAGAGCATGTCCATGGGTTAACTTTGTAGCAATAGCGACCGCGGCATTTTTCATTCCCGTATTTTTAGCATATACGCCATTTGGGCTGGTAGGTGATCTTCTTTTAGTCCTTGGTCTTTTTGCCCTTGCTAGATTTTTTACAATGCTGGCAGGATTAGATGTAGCTAGTTCCTTTGGTGGCCTTGGAAGTAGTAGGGAGATGATGATATCAGCGCTTTTAGAGCCTGCTCTTTTCCTGACCATATTTGTTGTAGCCATAACATACGGTGGCACAAATTTGAGCACAATGATAGGCGCATCTTCAAATGCGCCATTTTTGCCTCATCCACAAATCATCTTTGCCGCAATAGGCATGTTCGTCATAATAATGGGAGAAACAGGACGTTTACCATTTGACAACCCTGCCACTCACCTTGAACTTACTATGGTTCATGAAGCAATGATCTTAGAATATTCTGGCAAAAGTTTAGCGTTGATAGAGTGGTCACAGTCGATAAAACAAATCATACTTTTCACATTAATGGTGAATATCTTTGTTCCATGGGGAATTTCGTCATCTACTTTGGTGCCGACACTGGCAGTTGGATTTCTGACGTTTGTTGCAAAGATTTCATTACTTGCAATTCTTATTGCTTTTCTAGAATCTTCTGTTGCAAAGTGGCGACTTTTTAGAATACCTGATCTGATTGCAATAGCTGTCGCCAGCTCGATGATAGGCATAGTGTTCTCTTATCTTTAGTGATCTTAATGGAACCAATACAACTAGATATTTTGACTATTTCTGGGGCAATACTGCTAATAGCTACGTTTGGGATTGTAGTAAGACGGGGATTCATGGATTGGTTAAATGCGTATCGTCATCAATCCATTGTTCTTGCAGGAGTAACAGCCATCATAGGATACATAACAGGAATTTGGGAAATTTACGCCGTAGCTGCTATGACACTAGTGATAAAATCATTCATCATCCCCAAAGTTCTGACATATGTAACAAGAAAACTTGAAATTGAATTCAAGATAGAAACTAATCCTTATGTGAGTATTCGCGCCTCCGTGATCATTTCTGCATTACTTGTAGCTCTGTCTTATTTTCTTACTCAACAAACTCCATTCAAGTCTGATCAAATTGTAAACGCCTATCTTCCTGTTTCAATGGCTCAGTTTTTCATTGGGCTCTTTGTGCTTGTAAACAGAAGAACTGTGCTGAGTCAAGTCGTAGGTCTTCTGATTATAGAAAATGGCCTCTTTCTCTTCACCATGGCATTGACGCATGGTGTATCTTTGTTAATAGAGGTTGGGATATTCATAGACATTCTTGTCGGCATCATAATCTCTTCTATACTTCTCTTTAGAATAAGCCGCACATTTGATAGCCTGGATGTAGGTAAGCTAGAAAATTTGAGGGATGATTAATGGACACCCTCATATCCAATCTAACAATTCTGCTCCTTCTTTTACCACCAATAGTCGGAGCGGGGCTTGTAACAGTTTTGCGAAAGAAATGGGCAATTGAAATCATAACCATATGCTCCTCATCCCTAATATTGATTCAGGTGTTTTTCTTGGCATCCACAGTATTAACTGAAAAAACCATTTCTGCATTTGGGAATACGTTCTATGTAGATTCGTTAAGTGTGGTGATTCTACTTTCAATCTCAGTTGTAGGCTTTGTCGCTGCATTGTATTCTAAAAACTATATGGGTAGACAGTATGACAATAACACAATAGATGATAAACACCTTGTGAGATACCATCAAGGCTTCAACATATTTTTGCTGACAATGCTTGTAATCCCAATAGCAAACAATTTGGGAATAATGTGGGTTATGGTGGAAGCAACTACACTAATATCGGTTCTCTTGATAATGCTTTACTTTAAGGAAAATGCAATAGAAGCTGCATGGAAGTATTTGATAATTGCAACAGTCGGTCTTTCCTTTGCACTTATTGGAACAGTATTCTTCTATTATGCAAATATCAATGCGAACGCTTCTGGAGACGCTATGAATTGGACGGAAATGGTTCACAATTCAAAACTTTTTGATCCGAATCTGGTCAAAATTGCTTTTGTCTTCATACTTGTAGGATTCGGAACTAAGGCTGGCCTTGCCCCAATGCATACTTGGCTTCCTGATGCGCACAGTGAAGCCCCCACGCCGGTGAGTGCTGTTTTATCAGGAGTACTTTTGAATTGCGCTATTTATGGGATAATCCGTTTTCACATAGTGAGCAGCGTATCAATAGGACCAGAATTTTCAAACCAGCTTTTAATAATATTGGCCGTCGTTTCTGTTGCGATTGCAGCTGCGTCTATTTATTTCCAAAAAGACATGAAAAGAATGCTTGCCTATTCTAGCGTAGAGCATATGGGCTTGATATCGCTAGGCATTGGTTTTGGAGGCCCGCTTGGAATCTATGGGTCAATACTTCAGATCATCAATCACGCCATAGCAAAACCGCTGATGTTTTTTGCAAGTGGAACCGTCAGTCAGAAATATGAAACAAAAGCCATGTCGAAAATAAAAGGAATAATCAAGATGATGCCAGTAACTGGCATTTTGTTTTTAATCGGAGGACTGGCTCTTGTAGGAATGCCGCCATTCAATATTTTCTTAAGCGAATTTCTGATTCTAAGTTCAGGTTTTACGAGCGGGCAGTTTATTGCGACATCACTGGTAATTTTGTTTCTGGTTGTAACTTTTGCTGTCTTTTTGAGGCATCTGCTCAAGATGATTTTTGGGAATCCCTCTTCAGAAATGAAAAAGGACGATATGGGAAAACTCGCAATAATCCCAATGGCAATATTGTGTTCACTTGTACTTATTCTTGGCATCTACATCCCTGCGCCACTACAGACGTTAATACAGAATGCGTCAGTAATAGTTAACGGGGGAGGATTTGCATGAATAAAACCAACCTAGAAAATTATGTAAAAGAAATTACAGCCAAGTTTTCAAACAGAATAGCAAAGATCGATCAGAACAATGACGAGATACATCTACACTTAAAAGAATTAAACGACGCACCAGCAATTTGTGATTATATAAATTCGAATGCACGACTGGCAACAATAATTTGCTCTGATGAGCGAGAAAATGATCGAGGCTTTGTAATTCGCTATGTTTTTGAAAAAAATAACACCTTTATTTTCATCGTAATTTCTAAAATTCGTGATTCTTTTCCAAGTATTGTTCTGAGCATTCCTGCAGCAGCACTTTATGAGCGAGAAATCAAAGACATGTTTGGATTAAACCCAACTGGAAATCCGGATACAAGACCATTAGTTTTGCATGAGCATTGGCCTTATGGCGTTTTCCCCCTCAGAAAAGAGTTTGATTTAAAGACAAAGGCGGAAAGGCAAGAAAAAGAATATCAGTTTTTAAGAGTTGAGGGTGAAGGTATCTGCGAAATTCCTGTGGGCCCAGTACATGCGGGAATTATAGAGCCTGGCCACTTTAGATTCAGCGTTTTGGGGGAGAACATAATCAATCTGGAAACCCGTCTTTTTTACACGCATAAAGGAATCGAAAAACTTGCAGAATCCATGAAACTAGACGAAGTTTTACTGTTATCTGAGCGCATAGCTGGCGATGAATCTGTGGCAAATTCAACAGCATATTGCCAGGCAATTGAAAAGATATCACAAGTAGATATTCCAGAAAGGGCAAAAAAGATTAGAACTATCTTTGGAGAGATGGAACGAATCTATAATCATGTTGGGACATTGGGGGGAATCTCAACCGACGTGGGTTTTCCTTTTGGTTCTGTAAGAATGAGTATACTAAAGGAAAGATTGATGCAGTTAAACGAGTCCCTCACTGGAAGTCGTATACTCTTTGGGGTCAACAGAATTGGAGGAGTACGATGCGACATAACAAACGAGAACAAAAGGTTAATCAACCAAACCCTAAATGAAATATCGAGTGATTTTGAAAAACTCGTAGTCCTTCTAAAATCTAAATCATCTTTCATGGACAGATTACGTGGTACTGGTATTATACCAAAAAAAGCCGCATATGATCTTGGAACAGTAGGGGTGGTTGCTAGATGCGTAGGAATAGATATTGACACAAGACATGATCATCCATACGCCAGTTATTCTTTACACAATAACAAGACACCACAACAATTAATGCAGCACCAAATTGAGATGGAAAAACGAACTGGTGACGCCTTGGCACGATTTGAAGTTCGCGTAAATGAAATTAAAGATTCCTTTGAGATCATTAGAGAATCCCTTGATCTTGATGGTGACTCACTGTTT
This sequence comes from Candidatus Nitrosotenuis sp., assembly GCA_046292705.1. Classification (GTDB taxonomy): domain Archaea; phylum Thermoproteota; class Nitrososphaeria; order Nitrososphaerales; family Nitrosopumilaceae; genus Nitrosotenuis. Next base: position 15,138 of record JBKBQK010000015.1, read on the forward strand.
GTGGACATCCCCCAACATCTTGAACCATTTAGATCAGCGCTTGGGTGGGCTGAATCTCATAGGGGGCAAACACTTCATTGGGTAATGATCGGTGAGAATAATTCGATATTTAGATACAAGGTTAGAACTGCCTCATTCTGTAACTGGCCAATTATCGAACAGGCGGTCTTAAATGATATCGTACCTGATTTTCCGTTAGTCAATAAAAGTCTGGACCTGTCCTATTCGGGTAATGATCTATGAGTAGAACATCAAGAAAAGGCATAGTGGCAAACGGTATAGAAACAGTCAAGGATTTGGCCAATTCTTTTATTAGTAAAAGTTATCGCGGGAGCGTGGTTTTCAAGGCAGAGCCAACAACTGAACAGAAAGAGACGCTTGAATGTATCTGTCCTACAAAGGCATTGTTCTCAATCGAAAATAAATTGATGGGTTTGGATAATGGTAAATGCATCATGTGCGGTTACTGTAGTGAGGCTGTATCAAAAACAATTGAGATTAGCAATAAGCCAGCCATTCCTACAAAGACTAGAAATCAGATGATTGATTATTCCAATCCGCAATTTCTTCCCACAGAAAAATTTTATGAACAAATAGGTAATGAACTAAAAGAAAAAATCCAAACAATATTTGGCAGATCACTCGCAATACGTCAAGTTGATGCTGGTTCGTGTAACGGTTGTGAAATTGAAATTGCTGCTCTTAACAATCCCATTTATGATATTGAAAGATTTGGAATTCATTTTGTAGCTTCTCCTAGACATGCTGATGTTCTGCTAGTAACTGGGCCTGCCTCAAGAAATATGGAAATCGCTTTACTACGTACCTATGAAGCAACGCCGCAACCTAAAATTGTGATTGCTGTAGGTGCTTGTGCATGTAGTGGAGGAATTTTTGGAGACACTTATGCCACCACCGGTGGAATTGACAAAATTATTCCAGTTGATGTTTATATTCCCGGATGCCCACCAAGGCCACAGGTATTGATCTATGGATTGCTTCTTGCGATCAATAAAAAGCTAGGCAATGTAGACAATGGAGAAAAATAGGTTCTGTTAAGTCTATGGCTGATCGGGTTGGATTTTATTCGTGTAAAAAGGTGTTTGATTGGGACTTGAATAACTTGAGGTTCTGTTAAGTTCTAGGTGAATTTTTGTGTGTTAAGGCTCGGTTGATATTCGTTTTTACCTTATCTTTTCTTCCATGCATCTCTAATGCCTAAGCCTGAAAATATGATAAGAATAATGCCAACAAACAACTCATATGGAGTGATAGGATTTGCCATATCAAAAAAGGCGAATATACTTACCACGATAGCAACGCCAAATACAAGAAGAAAGAGTGAAAGCCCTAACCAAAAATAATATCTGATTTTTTTCTTGTTCATTTTAACCCGATTTTTTACTAGAAATTATGTAACCATTTACCTTTTTGAAGTGAAATTACCGAGATATTTCATTGCATAGTCATAGAAGTTCTCTCCGCGCAGCCTGCACGTTTCCCTTATGCTCATAAGTACCGCATGCGCCTTGGCCCCTGTCATAGACCGGTTCCCGTAGGTGACCTTCCTTACAACGACGCTTGGGCGTATGGCCCTCAGCTGCGTTGTTGTTCCAGTCAAAGACAGGGCTACCAAGTAAAACTGTTGAGCCTGGGCCGGGCTACTTACAAATCTAATTTTGTCAAGAGCTTTATTGCAACCGCAAACAAGACAGTGGCTATACTTACAAGCACCAGCATTTCAAGCATCACAAACTCATTGAAGGTGCCAAAGATTCCCGCCCTGATTATATCCACAAGATAGGTAAGTGGATTTAGGTAGAATCCAGTTGCAAGTGGTTCCGGTGCACCTTCTGCTGGATAAAACGCCGTGCTTACGAACGCAAAAAACAAAAAGACGGTGTTAATTATTACATTGAATCCTTCGCTTGACCTAATCCTCGTTGAGATTATCGATGCAATGGAGCCAAACAGTATGGATCCAACAATGGACGCAAACACCATAAATGGTATGGTAAACAAATTAAATTGTACGGATTTGAAAAACAACGGATAACCAATAGCAGTAATTATGGC
>JBKBQK010000016.1:0-16518 GCA_046292705.1 Candidatus Nitrosotenuis sp.
CGATATTTTTCCAAGACGTCTTTGTGCACGGGAACGTCGCAAAATGCTCTTACTATGTCGAATTTTGTTACCACACCTACGAGCATATCGTGTGATACCACCGGGACACCGCTTATCTTGTTTTTTACCATGAGGTGAGCTGCACTTGCTAGGTCATAGTCTGGCTCTACTACGATAATTTCTTTTTCAAGCAAGCTATCTACAGAAAGCGTGTACTTTGACTCTTCAAGGAGGTAGTCTCTTGCAAGGCCGTCTGCGCGCTTAAAGTATTCACTGTGTCTAAGAAACGTATTGGTGGTTACTAGGCCCCTGACATGTCCTGCATTGTCTGTGACGACGAGTCTTGAGACGTTGTTTTTGTTGAGGATTTCAAGGGCGTACCTGAGCTGGTCAGAGTTTCTGCAAGTGACAGTTTTTTCACTCATATAGTCTCTTACCTTGTATCTTCCTGGGTACTTGGTGGCAAAAACATCGGCAATATCTGTCTGGGTTATAATGCCCACAAGATCGCCGTTTTCGTCTGTAACTATGATTGAGCCGATCTTAAAGGTCACCATGCGGGTTGCGCACTGGTGGAGAAAATCTTCCAAGTCAGCAACTATTGTAATCAGATCTTTTTTCATCGCTTCCCGAAGCGGTATCTCAGAAAGCGACCTCTTCGTGGTGTCCTGCTCAAGGAACCTGCTGATGTCGCGCTCAGTGAGGATCCCAACCGGCCTTTTGTCTCTGACCACTACGACTCTTTTGACAAAATTTGTCTTCATCTGAACAAGGGCGTCATGCATCGAAGCGGCTGCAGTTAGAGTCAGTACAGGACTAGAGTACAGCTTCATAATGATCCATCACACTATGCAGATTTAAGGGAAGAGCATGATTCTCAAAATCAAGTCTCAAAACAATATGTAAGTTCCTAATGAGTCTCATTAGGAACGATCTCGACTTCTAAGTTGCCGCCGTTGAACTGTGATGTTATGGCTTTTACCTTACTCCTGTAAAGAAAGTGCTTTTTTCCCTCCGATGTGATCGAGCCGGAGATGGCAAGCAACTTGTTGTCAAAGAGCAGCTGCAGTCTTCGGTAGACTGTACTGATGGGAATCTGCGTGTCTGCACTTATCTCTATTGCGGCCTTTGGACCATTCATCGTTGATTCCAGTATGGCGCGGCAGTATTTGTCGGACACTACTCCAAGGAGTGCGTCCCTTCTTTCATCATCAATTTTTTTTCCTGTCAGCTGAATTTGCATGATATTAGATGGTATTTTTTTGATATAACAAGTCGGTATGCTATGCATTGCACTGCAAGCTTGACACTTATCTTTTGTGAGCACAAAAGACGCCTCATGGTTGAAACACAGTTCCCCAAGTTCAGGTGGGACACAATCTCTGAGCACAACTCAGGTCACACAAAGGACGAGTGGGGCTCAAAGCAGGCGTCAAAAAAAATCATTACCTATACCGTAATATGGGATAAAAAAAATCTGAAAAACTACTTTACCACAAGCACTGGCAGACCCGACTTGTGCAGAACATAGTTTGAGACACTACCAAAGAAGAGCTCCTTTATTGCACCGCGCCCTCTGGCTCCAATCACTATCGCATCGAACTTTTTATCCTTTGCAAACTTGACTATTGTGTACCCTGGATCGCCAAACGTTATTTTGCCCTCAAAGAGTATGCCGTTTTGCGCACAATGTTTCTTTGCAAACTGGATTGTCCTATCTGCGTCCTTGAGCAGCGGCTTTTCTGGGTAAGAGGGTGCCCGAAATGCCGGATGTGGGGGCCTTGGGATCACATAGATGCCAGTTATCGTTGCCTGACACTGCCTTGCCAAATATATCGCATGGTTTAGTCCACGAATCGAGTTCTTTGAGCCGTCAAGCGGAACCAGTATTTTCTGAAACTTTGTCTTTATCATGGATTCAAAAAATCTTTTGAAATAATTAAACGGCTTGTAAAATTATCAAACCTGAAATTAAGCGCTTCATGAGACGATTTTCTTATCTGATAATCTCAAAGTCATTTTAAATAAATAAGAAACGAACTCGGTTCGTAAGAAAAATGGCTGCACTCGTGATGATACTGTTTGTGACACTGACTGGCATATCAGGTGACAACACTCAGCCGGTGCAAAAATACGATATTGCGGAGCTCATGATGCAAAAATATGTTATGAGTGTGGACGACGGTGACTATACAGTCTTTTACAGATTAAGTATTACAGAATCGCACGCAGAAGGAACCGCCGAAGATCTTGACGCAGAGATAACATCGATGATAATAAACAAAGAACGCTCCTCACTTGTGATCGGACTGGAAGGCGTTGCGCAGACTGACATAATGTCTGTGAGGTTCCCAAATGAGATCCTATCTGCAGAAGGAGGCAAGTTCACACTACTTGTAAACGGCGAACAGAAAGGATACGAATCGTCTGAGCAACAAGGCAAGACCAACATGATTTTTCTCATCCCAGCTAAGACTGGAGAAATAGAGATAATCGGTACGCGAGTCATTCCAGAATTCCAATCAATAATGATCTTACTTGCGGCTGTAATGTCGGCAGCATTAATTGTGCCTCTGACAAAATTACTAAAAAATTAAAAAAAAATTGTCTGATTTTATTCGTACGGCTTTTTGTTTTGTTGTTCTTTTACCAACTTGTCGTACATGGGTGCGTGCGGAGTAAAGCCAGTACAGGCAAAACTGTATGTTTCAACCGCCGCAAATCCTGTCTTGCCACCAGTCGTGTATGCTTCCTCATTGTCTGTTCTCGTGTTTATTTTGTAGTTGGTAATCGAGCAGTCTGCATACTCCATGGTTCTCATGGATTGTCCTGCCTGTATCAACTCTACTATGACGTCAAATTCTTTGTACGGATAGTCAAATGCTGAGGATTTTCCATTGTATTGGAACGTCTGGTCAACTGCCTCATGCAAGTATGGCGTGTCACCTACTACGCGGGCCAGCGTAAATTCTGGTGAGACCTGCCTTGTGGTAAATGACGAGCTTCCGCCTGAGCTAAAGAGGTTGCTTACAGTATCATACATCTGGAACTCGTACGTGACAGTTGCATCTCTGAACTTGAAGGTCGCTTGCGGGGATACTCCTTCTGCAAAGACGTAGACATTGTTGCCAAGGGGTGCCGACTGTGCATTTGTTTGTTGTGTGTGTGATAGGCCAACTATTGCAATTGAAGCAATTGCGATGGCAACCACAACAGATGTGAATGTTATTTTTTGTGGAATCATTAGCAAGAGTCGGAAAAACAGTTACTAAAGAATCTTCCTTATTGTTGTCGTAGAATCTGAATTCCACTGTTTGCCTATATAGCACACCGAGGCTTACGGAAAAAATGTAATCTATGCAGTCTAGTCGTAAATAACATCAAAATCTTTCAAAACCAATGAAGAAAGTACTATCTGTAGCACTTGGTCTGATCCTTGTTGCATCGGTGTTTGTGCCACATTCTGCAAACGCGCAGGCACCTGAAGCGCCAAAATCTGGAACATTTCAGATAAACGGCGCAGGGGCAACATTTCCGTTTCCACTAATCGACACTTGGCGAGTCGAGTACAACAAAATACACTCCAACGTGAACCTCAACTACCAGTCAATTGGCAGCGGAGGAGGAGTCAAACAGCACACAGAAAAGACAGTCGACTTTGGTGCATCAGACGCACCACTCACACCTAAGGAGCGCGAGCTTGCACCAGGAACACTGCATATACCAGAGGCAATAGGCTCAATTGCCATTGCGTACAATCTGCCGGAGGTTCCAAACAGCGGATTGAGGCTGACAGGCGAGAATGTAGCAGACATCTACCTTGGCAAGATCAAAAAATGGAACGATCCAAAGATCCAGGAAAATAATCCTGACTTAAAACTGCCTGACAGGCCAATTCTTGTCACAAGGAGATCCGACGGCTCGGGAACCACCTATGTCTTTACAGACTATCTTTCCAAAGTAAGCAAGGAATGGAATGACAAGGTCGGCAAAGGAAAAAGCGTTCCTTGGCCGGTAGGTGTAGGCGCCGCAGGAAACGAGGGCGTCGCATGGGCCACAAGGAATACTAAATACGCAATAGGATATGTCGAGCTTGCGTATGCATTCCAAAATAAGATGACCTATGCCTACCTGCAAAATGGCGACAAGACTGGTTTTGTAGAGCCTACCTTTGAGAACGTGTTTGAGGCAGCAAAGACATATCCGCTAGACAAGATCCCGCGTCCTGAGGCAGACTGGAGCCAAGTGAGCATGGTCGTCGCGCCAGGCAAAAACTCGTACCCCATTGTGAGTCTGACCTATCTGTTAGTGTACGAAAACATCGATCAGGTAATCAAAGACAAGGAAAAAGCAAAGACGTTCGTACACCTGCTCTACTGGATGGTAACAGACGGCCAAAAATTCTCAAAGCCACTCCTTTACGTGCCACTCCCACCATCAATTCAAGAGCTAGACAAAGAGGGAATTTCAAGAATCAAGTTCAACGGCGAGCAGCTGTGGAAATACGAGCCTGCAAAGACCGACACAAAATCAACAAAGTCCACCAAGGAAACAACCAAAGATAAATCAGAAAAAAAGATCATAAAAAAGGAAATAAAAAAGACGAAGCCGATAAAAAAGGAAATAAAAAAGACGAAGCCGATAAAAAAACCAATGTCCACCAGCAGCAAGTAATTGTTGCTTTTCTCAATTTTTCTTAATTACAAATGCGAGCGGCAAGGCCCCGAACCCTTTAGGGTCGAAAGTATGTCAGAAAGATTATGCGTTTAATGTCTTCAATATCAACTATGGCAATATCGAGTTCGCACCATGCCTAACTCGTAACTGAAAACCTCGAAAATCTAATGCAGTTGGCGTGGGCATCCTGATTAACAACATTGCAACACCTCTTGCACATTCTAAGCAGGATACCTTTGCATTCGACGCAGCGCGCATAGTCGATGAGGCTTCCACCACACTTTCTGCAGCTTTCATCTGGCATGAATCTGATGCGACTTTGAAGCTAAAGATATTGTCCAAAATAGTTTTCTGAGCAGTACATAGCCAACATATTCTACACATCATCTGCTAGTGCCTGCTTTGTCAGCTTGTGCTTTCCAGTCACAATATAGTTTATGGCATCGCTCATAAAGATGGCATGATCCGCTATTCTCTCAAGGTAGCGGAGCACGAGTGCTTCGGCAAGGGCACACTTGGTATTGTTGGAGTTAATCAGCATAGGAAGTCGCTCCTTGTAGAGCCTGTCGACAAACTCCTCGTTTTGCTGAATGGTGATCGCCTTTCTGATGTCAAGCTCCGCAAAATAAGTCACAGAATCCTTGATCATAGTCTTTACCTTGCTTGAGACCTCTATTAGCCAGCTCTTGTCGCACTCTGAAATGTCGCCAAACATGTCTCTGACCTGGGTGATGTCGTATGCGTACCTGCCGAATCTGGAAAACCCGTAGGAGATCTCAATTGAAGATCGGATCAGCCTAAAGTCGTCTGCCACCGGCTGGTACTTGAGCAGTATCTCAAATGTGAGATCTGCCACCTGGAAATATTTCTTAGAGATCTCATGAGAAATGTAGCGAACCTCGTCTACAGTATTCTTTCCATAAATGTATGAGTCTATTGCAAGAGTAAAAGATTGCAGAGAGAGCTCGCCCATCTCCGACATTATCGCAGAAAGTTTCCTAAGCGAGGGGTCGATGAGCCGTGTCATCCAAACTGCCCCTTTACGTATTTTGCAGTAAGCTCGTTTTTTGGCTGTGTAAACAGGACTCCAGTCTCGTCAAATTCTATTAGCTCACCAAGATACATAAATGCCGTATAGTCAGACACCCTGACTGCCTGCTGCATATTGTGTGTCACTATGATTATCGTGAACTCTTTTGCAAGCTCCCTTATGGTCTCCTCTATTTTCTGGGTAGCAATAGGATCCAGCGCGGATGCAGGCTCGTCCATGAGGAGTACTTCGGGCTGAATTGCTAGTGCTCGTGCAATGCAGATGCGCTGCTGTTGCCCTCCTGAGAGCTCCATTGCCGGCTTTTTGAGCTTGTCTTTTACCTCGTCCCAGATGTATGCCATCTTCAGTGAATCCTCGACTATGTCGTCTAGGATCTTTTTGTCCTTGATGCCGTTTAGTCGCAGGCCTGCAGCTACGTTGTCATAAATCGACATCGTAGGAAATGGATTCGGCTTTTGGAAGACCATGCCTACTTTACGCCTGTGGTATATCGGATCCACATCCTTTGAGTACAAATCCTGCCCATCGAGGAGGATTCTTCCCACCACCTTGGCGTTTTTTGTCATGTCGTGCATTCTATTGAGGCAGCGCAGAAATGTCGTCTTGCCGCAACCTGATGGTCCTATCAGGGAGGTGATTGTGCGTTCCTTGAACTTCATTGTCACATTTTTTATTGCCTCTATTCCGTCGTAGTATACTGAGACGTTTTCTGCAATCATCTTGTATTTTCTTTCATCGACTTGCGGCTTTTCCATCTCCAAGCTGTCCTGTTTCATATCAAAAACCGCCGTCACTTTCTTTTCACTCCGTACATTTTTGCCAAGATGCTACTCTTGCCTTTTGTCGCAAAATAATACCTGACTCCCACATTGATTGCCAAAATTATCACAATGAGAACCACTGCGGCGCCCCATCCCTGAAGCTGCGCGCTATCGTATGGAAGCAAAGACAGCCTCCATATTCGAAGAGGAAGAGCATCCATTGGAGAATCAAAGCCTGCAAAGAACTGGCTGCTTCCCAATACCGTCATGATGAGGGGCGCAGTCTCGCCGCCTATCCTTGCCACCGCAAGCAGGATGCCTGTGATCATTCCGCTTTTTGCAGCAGAAAGCACTATTTTGCAGGTGATGACCCATTTTTTGAGGCCCAACGCAAGGCCGGCCTCTCTGTACGTTAGCGGAACCATCTTCAGTGATTCCTCGGTCGTTCTTGCAACTATTGGGAACATAATAAGCGAGAGCGCAAAAGCGCCGGCCCACAATGAAAAGTGCCCAAGTATCAGCACGATAGTCAAAAACGCAAATATTCCAAGCACGATGGATGGAAACTCCATGAAGACATCATTGAAGAAGCGAACAGTTCTTGCCAGTTTGTTGTCGCCAAATTCTGCCAAGTAAATGCCAGACATCAAGCCGATGGGAACCCCCATGAGACTGGACATGCCTATTATAATTATGGTGCCCTGGATGGCAGGGCCTATTCCTCCTTCGCCAGAACCTATCGCACCTGGAGGCTGCGTCAAAAACTCGACAGACAATGCAGAAACGCCGTTTTTGAAGACTTCAACGAGGATGCTTCCAAGCGGAATAAGCGCGACGACTACACATCCGAATACGACTCCCATCATCATTTTGTCCAGAATCAGCCGGCCCTTGACGTTTTGCTTGAAAAGATTCCTGTACTCTGCTCTCTTCTGACCAGTTGACATCATGCGTTTATTGCACCTTCTCTGACTTTGAGCATCCTTGAAACAAGTACGTGTGCTACCACGTTGATGCAGATTGCAACTAGGAGTAAAATTAGGCCTACTCCAATCAGCGCAGGCAGGTGCAGTGATGCAGGAGATGCTTCAATGAACTCGTTTGCAATAATGCTCGACATTGTCTGTCCTGCCTGAAAGAGGGTCTGCGGAAACGCGCCTTGGCCTGTTGCGTTGCCGATCAGCATGGTCACTGCCATGGTCTCACCCACCGCCCTACCAAGGCCAAGTATTGCGGCCCCAATCAGGCCTGTCTTTGCATATGGAAATATTGAAAGCCTAAACATCTCCCACTTGGTTGCACCAAGCATGTAGGCTGCCTCTTTTTGCTGGTGTGGGACTGCCATCATTATCTCACGTGACACAGCAGAAATGGTGGGAATGATCATTATTGCCAAAATTATACTCGCACTGAATATGTCGAGGCCAAACGGCGTACTCGAAAATATCCAGATGCTGTTCCCAAAAGTATCGTAAAGTGGGTACTCTATCCACTCTATCAAAAACCCCCGAAACACAAAAAGGCCCCAAAACCCATAGATGATGCTTGGAACCGCCGCAAGAAGATCCACCACTACAGAAAGTGGGCCTCCAAGAGCTTTTGGCGCCTGAGATATGAACATCGCAATTCCAATGCTTAGCGGAACGCCGATTGCCATTGCAAGGCCTGCGGTGACAAGCGTGCCAAGAATGTATGGTGCTGCACCAAAGGACTCGCGCCCCTCAACTGGGTTCCAGTCAGAGCCTACAAGAAAATCGAACCCCTCGACAATCCAGATCATCTTTGATTCAGAGTACAGCTCAAAGACCATCACCCCAATTATTGCCAAAACGTAGACTCCAGCTATTGTGACAATCATCTTGAATATCTTGTCTGAGGGAATCCTGCTGACTCGAAGCTGGGTTTGCAACAGCTTTTTGCGAGTTTTTTGGCTTATCTAGGATCCCCACATATACTACCGAGAAGTCGTAGTTCTATATTGATCAATATAGTATAATGACCAAATCTGTATTTATCTTAGCAATCCCGATAAAGTATTGCAATCACTTGAGGACACAAAACAAACCCGGCGAATTCAGATAAGCGGTGGCTCAACTTACACCATATCGCTTCCCAAAAAATGGATCGACGAGTTTGGAGTCAAAAACGGCGACAACATGACTATCATAAAGAACGCAAACCGCTCCCTTACCTTGTATCCAGGCCTTGACACAGAAAAGCCAGCAAAGAGCGCAGTCCTTACGATCGGCCAAAAAGACTCCGAAGAGTCGATCCGCCGCAAGGTAATCGCGCTGTATCTAACAGGCTACAAGACCATACAAATAACATCAAAGGGCGTCAAATTCCCCTCTGAGCACTCACGGCTCATCAAGGACCTAGTACGCAAGTCCATGATAGGAACCGAGATAGTCGAGTCTGACTCTGAATCAATTACCATTCAGATACTGACAAGGCTGCCTGAGCTTACATTTGAGGTGGCGTTAAAGAGAATGTACCTGATGACTGCAAACATGCACCGCGAGGCAATAGAAGCACTAAAAAAATTTGACGCCGAGTACGCCGAAGAAGTCATACACATGGACGACGAAGTGGATCGTTTCGGGCTATACATGATGCGTACACTGATCATGGCAATCCAAAATGCAAGCATGCTGTATGACGTAGGCATAAAGAGGCCTTCCGACTGTCTCAACTACCGTACAGTAATATCCAGAATAGAAAGGATTGCAGATCACGCAGCACTCATCGCAAAGAGGATCAAGTTCCTCAAGGATCCGCTTGACTCAAAAACACTAAAGGAGATCGAGGCCCTCAGCTTAGAGGCGCTAAGCTGCTTTGAAGGGGCCATCTTGGCGCTTGGCAAAAAAGACCACATAATGGCCGAAAAAGTGGCATCAAACATCGCAGGCGTAATTGAAAAGGAAAAAGACCTCATGTACGGAATGAAAGAGTCAAAAAACTCTGCTGCCATCCGCTTCATACTTGAGGATATTCGCAGAACTGCCGAGTATTCAAGTGACATCGTCGAAGTAACAATCAACGAAACTATCCACAACATAATTTCTGAAAAGTAAAATGGTAGAACTTTTGAACCTGCGGATTTTCTAAATTAAAACTAGTGTACACACTGACAGCGGATCATCTTGGTATCAAAGGTGCAGTCATGGGGGCCTTCGGAGCGCGCATCCATTGGAATTTCTTTCATGCATTCTGCATGCCTGCCTTTTTTGCAAAACCAGCAGATCTTCTCATCTTCTCCTCCAACCGAGCACGAATCCATACCTGACATGGCACCGGTTTCCTAAAAAACCTTAAACATAATGAAGCCAATGCGAGAAGCGTTCGTCACGCCCCATTGCCACATCCATGAACGCATCCTGCAGTCTTCGAGTCATTTGGCCCACCTTTCCGTCTCCGATTGTGACGTCGTCTACCTGTGTTACTGACTTGACTTCGGCCGCAGTACCTGTCATGAAAATCTCGTCTGCAGAAAACAAATCGTCACGGTCCAAGTCGCGCTCAACCAAACTCACTCCATCTGAGCGTATCAGCTGGATTACACTGTCGCGTGTTATCCCTGCTAGGATTCCTGATGTGAGAGGGGGGGTGAATACGTCTCCGTTTTTTACCACAAAGATGTTTTCCGCACTTCCCTCCGTGACCTTTCCATGATAATTTAGCATGATTGCCTCATCATAGCCGTTTTTGAGGGCCTCTACTCTTGCAAGTGCTGCGTTTGCATAGTTTGATGCTGCCTTTGCTTGCATTGGCTGCGAGCGAGAGTCTATTCGTAGCCAGCTTGAGATCTTGCACCGTGCACCTGTTACCTTGCCAGCCTTTGACTCGCCCATCTTCCACTCCCAACATGCAATTGCGACATCTACCTTGTTTGGAGTCGGAGTCAGGCCCATCGTACCATATCCATAGTATGCAATAGGCCTAATGTAGCACTCCTTGAGCGTGCTTGCCTTGACTGTCTTTACTATTGCGTCTGTTATCTCTTCTTTTGAGAACTGCATCTTCATAGAATACAGTTTGGCCGATCTGAAGAAACGGTCGACGTGCTCAGGCAGTCTAAATATCGCAGAACCTTTGGGGGTGTTGTAGCATCTGATCCCTTCAAAGACTGCAGTGGAATAGTGCAATGCATGCGTCAATATGTGAACCTTTGCGTCCTTGAATGGCACGAGCCTACCATTCATCCAGATCTTGCCGACTTCCTTCATAGAACGTCTCAAATGCGCAGACGCTTTAAAAAATTATCTAAGTAGTGGCTAAATATGACGACGTCTGAACTATTCCATGGAGCCTGCACTTTCGTTTCTTGCATTGGCGTTGCTAGTTGGCGGCCTTGTTGGACAAGGTTTTGAGATGAGAAAGATTCGCGCATCGATTAGAGTCGACGAGCAGCTCAGCTCAAAGAACGTGTTTGCGGACAGGAGAAACATCAAATGGTATGCTATCATTGCGGCTGGGTTTGTGTTGTGGTATGCTGCAAATATGAAGTTGTGAAGAAATTAAAGTTTGATTCAGAGCCTAGCCTAAAACCACAGATTGATTATCTGATGAGTATGAAATTAAAACGACTTGAACAAGCCGCTGTTGATCTTTGACCTGAACAGGGGGATAGTCCTTACAGCCAGACCTTGGCATAGCTCCAGAATCCTTCAATTCCGTTGATGTGGGCGTCCTCTTTAACATACTCCTCCATCCCATGAGCTACAGTCTTGTGTTTTCTAAGCGCAGTGATGCATATGCCGTATGGTCGTCGGTATAGTACAATGAACCCTTTCTGGCGTGCTGCTCTATCAACGGCATCAGGGTTTCATGTTTTCTGTCAGGTACAGGAAACGTTATGACCCTGCCGTTTCTCTGATAAATGCCAAATACCAGGCTCTTTCCCTCAGCACCCCATCCGCGTTTACCACCTTTCCTGTGGCCACCAAACAGGGCCTCATCCATTTCCAGCCGACCGGATAGTTTCAGTTCCTTCATCTCTTCCAAGGATGAGTCGTATATGGCCTCTCGGAACACTCTGAACGTGTGTTCTATTGTTCTTAGACTGATGGGAAAGTACCATCTGATTCTGTACGCTGGTACTCCGAGAGCAAACAAGTACAAAAGATGTACTGTGATGTTTGGTGCTATTCGCAATTTTCCCAGATGTGTACCGGTGAAATCCTTGAACCAGTACCTACATCGTTTGCATTTGTAATATCCATTTGATAACTGGTAGATCTTTCTGTGACTGCACTTGGGACAAACCCTCCTACCCTGCCATCTAGCGTGACGAAAATATGCCCTACTTTTTGTCACACTTGTAGCAAGGCGCAGTATATACTCCAAGCACAAGTGTAGCCTATTTACTTGGTTGATATTCGTTACGTATTACCTAGTTCTAAAGATGAGGCTAGCAAAAGGTGAAATTACAAAAGAAGAATACGAAGATCTGAAGAAGATGTTGGAATAGGTAAGGTCATTTAAATAACAAAAACCATTTTTTGGAAATTTCATTCCTAAAATTATAGAACGTTTTTAAAGTACATAATATAAGTTGTGCTGGCTAAATGAGCGCAGAACCAAGATACTTTTGCAAAGGCTTTGGCACACTAATGTGACCGTCCCTTGTCTGAAAGTTTTCCATGATTGCAACAAGCGTTCTGGTGGTAGCAACAAGTGTGCTGTTAAGTGAGTGGACGTACTGTGTCTGCTCGTTTGTTTTGTCCCTGAATCTGATTTTGAGTCGTCTTGTCTGAAAGTCAAGGCAATTAGAACATGAGACAATCTCACGATACGCATTTTGTCCGGCCATCCATGCTTCAAGATCATATGTTTTTGCGGAGACCTTACCAAGATCCCCACTTGACAAAACCATGACTCTGTAGGGAATCCCAAGCTGCTGGTAAAATTCTTCTACTATTGCAAGCATGCTTTCGTGTTCCTTCCATGAGTCTTCAGGCCTCGCAAAGACATACTGCTCTACTTTTTCAAACTGATGTACACGAAAGATCCCCTTCTGGTCGCGCCCATGAGCTCCTGCCTCTTTTCTAAAACAAGGGCTGACTCCAGCATATCTTAGTGGCAGATCTTTTCCTTGCAGGATCTCGTCTGAATGCATTGCTGCAATCGCGTGCTCTGATGTTCCAATCAAAAACAGATCCTCGCCGTCTATTTTATAGATGACATCTGTAAAGTCATCTGCAATGATTGCACCCTCCATGGATCTTTTGTTTATCAGGTATGGTGGCTGCACCAATGTGTATTTTTTTGACTCCAAAAAATCCAGTGCGAATCCAATTAAGGCCTGATTTAGTCTGACAAGTTGGTTTTTGAGATAGTAAAATCTGGCGCCTGCTGCCTTTGCGGCCCTTTCCAAATCTACAAGATCAAGACTCTGGGATATGTCTATGTGGTCCTTGACTTTAAAGTCGAACTCTGGCACCTTGCCCCACCTCCGTATCTCCTTGTTGGCAGACTCGTCTGGTCCTATTGGGACGGATTCATGGATCAAATTTGGAATGCTTAGTGCCAGCTTGTTGTACTGTGCTTCCACTTTGAGCTGCTCTACTTCAAGCGCTGTCAGCTCAGCTGAGACTGTTTGCATCTGGGAAATCGAATCACTTGCGTCTTGACCTGACTTTTTTTTGGCAGAGATTTCAACTGAGACTTGGTTCTTTTTCTTTCTAAGCTCGTCAGTCTTTATGATGAGCTCGCGTCTTTTTGCATCAAGCTCTACTAACCCATTCAGGTCAAACTCGACTCTTCTGTCCTGCAGCATCTTTCGTATGATCTCGGGTTTTTCCTTGATCAGTTTGGGATCCAGCATCATTCCATCACTCTGAGTGCCATCTGTACGTGTGCCAAAACCTCATCAATTGTAGCGGTAAGTTTTTTCATGTCGCCTGTACTGTGGAAATTAAAAACAAGTGCGTTATCAAGATTTTCCATCTCAAATGTAAGCCCTTCTGGAAAGTCCACATTGTCTGGCTCCAAGGCAGCTCTGACGGCACGCACCTTTTTTTGCGAGATGTTACTAATTACTATCCGAATTTTTGATTCCATGTTCCAAAAAATCCAAAAAGCCGTCCAGCTTGTCCTTTGTAATCCTGGCGCCTGCTGCTGCATCGTGGCCCCCACCAACACCATTGAATTTTTCAGCACCAGTCCTCATCAAAATGGACAGATTTACACCAGATCTGCAACCAATCGACTTGCGAGATGAAAACTTGATCGTATTTTCTTCGCCATTGGTCCTCAGGATGATTATTTTGCCCGCATTCTTTGGCGAGCCTGCAAGCAACGAAGATATCGTGCCAGTCATGGTTTCAGGGATCACGCCCTCGCCGTTTACCATCAGGTATGAAGGCGAGTCGCTTATTCGCCACCTCTCGTTTGTCAAAATGTTCATGTATTCTCGAATCATCCTCCTGTAGTCTGCCAAAATATTTTCACCCTCTTGAAGCATCCTGTTTCTGTCCCCCGCACAAATCGCAATCCCTACTCCGGCCCTTCCTACTCTGCCGCAGGAGTTGAGCATCGTGGAAAACTCTCGCGCATCACGCAAAAAGCTGCGGCGCTCCTCGCTTGGAAAAGTGTAGGTGTACCCAATCAATTCCTCCATGATCTGCGTTGCGTTTTGGGAGTTTGCAAACTTGGTTATTGCTTCAAGCAAGTTGCGTTTTTCGTCATCTGTGAGGTCAGATGGCGTTCTAAAACGACCGCCCTCCTTTAACTCGATCCCAGCAGATTTTAGCAATGAAAAACAGGCATCACGATTCCACGTAAGTCCTTCTATGAATGGTTGAGATGTAAATGCAAGGGCGTCCACAAGTGGCCTCGTCTCACGTCCAAACAACAAAAGATCCATGTCGACTTGGAGCTGCCCTGAGTTCTTTGCCTCTTCTACTATGTCGGCGTTTTTGCCAAGAAATGATTTTTTTTCTCCCTGATCCTGCCTGTCTCCAAGCGCTGAGACCACGGCGATTGGAGCCAAATCAGAGTTCCTCTTATCAAGTGAATTGGCTGCAAGAAATGCCATGCCGCCTGCGCAAATACCTGTGCCGCCATCGATGCCAAATTTCCACGCATTTATGACGCGCTCATTGTCATACTCATCGTCGGCTATTTCGTGATGATCCAAGACAAACCAGTTGGCACCAAGTGACTCGTCAAGATGTTTTGCAAACCCTCCGCCCAAATCCGTGATTATGTGAAATTCGCGCGAGTCCTCCTCCATACCTTTGATTTCATGCAAGTTCATCTCCTTGAGAGTTCTTACAGTTACTTTGGCTCCTGCTCGGATCAACGCCTTTGTAATTATGCTACCAGATGTGATGCCGTCACAGTCGATGTGCGTGAGTACTGCGATTGTTTTTCCGGATTTTACGCAATCAGATATGGTGTTGGAAAATACTGCTAAGCTTTCTTCTAGTCTGCTCATCACTCAAGTTGAGCTACGACTGACTTATATTTCCAGTTTTGAGGAAGTGCGCCGATCTGTTTGTAGTAAGTGGATATTCTGTGGACTTTTGCCTCCACAAGCTCAAGCGATCTGACATTTCTTTTATCGGAGTTGTGGGATTTTAGGTGTCGCTGGAGGTTGAGGGCCTTTTTGACTATGTTGTTCAGATCCTCTGGAATCTCTTGCTTTATTCCATTATCCTCAAGTATTTTCTTGACGGATTTTTTGACAATTGGTTTTACCAATGGAACCGCATGCTGGTCTCGCATCTTGATTCCAATCTGGCTCATCGGGACGCCGTCTTTGCCATATCTGACGACAAGCTCTTCTACTTCTTTTGGGGTTGATGTCAACCACGAAGGGGTTCTTGTTGTAATCGGTCTAGTCGAGTGCGACTGGCCATGTCTGTGTGTATGTACACGTCCCATGTCGTGGGTGTTCTTGGTTCAAACATAAACGTTACCCCCCATAAAATGTCTGGATCTGGTAATTAGAAAAAAGTTAAATAGAAACGATAGCCCTCAAGACAACAGGTAAACACTATGAATAAAACACTATTTGGAGCAGCGCTTATTGCTGTAGCTGTTTTATCTGTGGGCATGATGACCGAACAGGCATTTGCTCAATACATGGGTAATGTAGATGAAGCAGGTAAGGTCGGCGCGAACACCCTCGAGGAGACACTGAAACTCCAAAGAGAGCGTGTAAATGTGGCCAAAGCAAACCCAGCAACAGGCTCTGGTACTCCATATCTAGCAGCAGACGGTGTCTTGGGAGCATCTGCGATCGCCGCAGCAGTCTTTGGAGGAATAGCAGCAGCATTCTTCATTAGGGGACGAAGCGGAAGATATGCAGCCCAAGGAAGAGGATAAAAAAATCCAATTCTTTTTCCTATTTTATTGATTTATTCACTATCTCCAGATTGCGATCATAACGGATTCTGCCACTCAGAGAAATGTATATATCGTACGTACTGAGGTTAGTAATTCAATGACTCCATTACTCGGTACAGTGTTCAGTATTCTGTCTACCGTATTTGGACAATTGGGACCAAACTATGACCCATTGTTCTACGATGTCATGGTTTACATCTTTGGCACAATGATGTTTACTATCTTCCTTCTGGGAATCATAGCATATTGGCTAAGAGTCCATGGCTGGTCATACAAAGACAACCGCGAAAGATGGGTTGATGAGTTAGACAGACACTTTGAGAGAGAAGGTATCGGTCTGATACCAGACAACGGTAAATACTGGTAAAACTTTCTTTTTTCATTCTTTTTAGATTTCTTTATTCGTATTTTATCGACTTCAATTATTGCGGCGGTAAAAAGTCCTTATCCTTGGACTCGTCGTAAGCCTTTGAGGTAAACTCGGCCCTATAATGGGCTCCATTGATCAGCGGTGTCCTAATGAACTCTGCAGACTCTTTACCGTCCACATAGATTGTGGACTTGTCTTCTTGCATGTCTCGCAGCTTAAAGTCCCAAATCCACAAAAAATGCCCTATCTCAAATGGGTATTCTTCAGTCCATGCCGCATGAATCGTGCCGTCGTCAGACTGGGTA
>JBKBQK010000017.1:0-16471 GCA_046292705.1 Candidatus Nitrosotenuis sp.
AACGTCAGGGCAATGTGAAATAAACATACAACACGATGAAATGCTGTCCATGGCGGACACTGTAACTACGATAAAAAACATGGTGAAGGTAAAATCAAAACATGTAGGAAAAGCTGCCACCTTTATGCCAAAGCCGATTTATGGTGACAACGCATCTGCAATGCACGTCCACCACAGCATATTCTCAGATAGTGAGAATCTTCTCTATGACCAAAACGACAAAATCGCAGGACTAAGTCAGATGGGGCGGTACTATGTGGGAGGAATACTGGATCATGCAGCGGCCCTTTGTGCCATATCTAACCCTACAACAAATTCTTACAAAAGGCTGGTCGCAGGATATGAGGCGCCAATTGGCATATGTTGGGGTTTAAGCAATCGAACCGCGGCAATAAGGATTCCAAAAACCTTCAGTGGTGATCAAGCAAAAAAGCGAATAGAGTACCGAGTTCCAGACCCTACTTGCAACATATATCTTCTTGAGGCTGCAATAACTTTGGCAGGACTCGATGGCATAAAAAGAAAAATTGATCCAGGAAGCCCTGTAGAGGAAAACGTGTACACAATGACTCCTGAAAAACGAAGGAGCTGCAAGTTGAGCCTTTTACCCTCTACGCTAAAGGAAGCACTGGACACCCTGCAATCAGATAGTGGTTTCCTAGAACAAGTGTTTACAAGTGAATTTCTGGATACATATGTTTCAATAAAATATAACGAGTATTCCATTTTTGCACAAACGCCTACTGTGTGGGAAGTTGCAATGTATTCCAATATCTAATGATGCAAAAAACGCAAATGACTACAAATGACGAAAAACCAGTCAAGAATTTCCACACGTTTAACAGCTTACAAAAAGATACCGATGAAAAATGAAACAAAGATGTTAACAAAAAACGCACCAAGATTGCAAAACTTGTCAAATAGATATTTTTTGCAGGCTTGATACTCTCTTGTATTGGTGAGGCAATCTTGTTAAGTTATCTGGTATTTTTATCAGAAAACATACCGGTAAGAGGTTTCATTGTGGCACTTGCATTACTGGCCATAGGCAATCTGCTCATGTTGCTGGAAAGCAAAATTCGAATGAGATCCTAAAACAATTAGCTTTTGTTTATTGTATCTATATTGGAATCAGTCGGCATGTGAGATTTTGCCTTTGTTAGTGCAATAGTTGTAATTATGACTGAACTGAGTATTATTACAAAAACAATCTGTGGGTAGGATTCCGCATTTTGCAAACCCATTGTAAGTGGAATTGTTGCTACTACGGCTGCCGCAAGGCCACGTGGGATCATTGCAGCAGTTACCTTGTTATCAAACACACTGAACCTGTTTCTGAGCGAGATTTTTATTATGCCAATTCTTGTAAGATAAATCAGCATTGCTCCAACTATGCCAAAGAAAATGAATTCGAGACTGCCTATGGTGGCAAGCAAACCGACAAAAACAAAAAAGAACGATCTAACTAAGAAAGTAAGTTGATTATGAGTGGGGTCGTCAACGGAAATTTCTGGTACCTTAAATCTCAGATAATGCGAAATAATCTGTTTGTTGCCAAGCATTAGGCCGAAGATGAGTGGTGCCAACGCCCCTGTTCCACCTAATGATTTTTCTACGAAAAATATCACAAACAGGATTCCAATCGTAAGCATGTACGAATGTTGTGCGTTTTGAAGTCTGGTAGTAACATATGCCCACGGAATGCCTATTCCAAATCCCAAGACAAGGCCTACTGCAACAGATTTTCCAAATGAATAGACGGCAAGGTTAGGATCAAGCTGGCCTGAAATGAGCATCTCGATTAACACGAAGGCTATGATGGTGACCAAAATGTCGGTTATCGCAGATTCTAAGCTGAGCATTGATTTTGTTTGATCGGATATCGGAAGTCTTCTTACCAATCCAAAGACGATTATGGAGCTGCTTCCACCAACTATGGTGCCAAGCAAGACGCTTTCTACTAATCCCCATCCAAGGCCGTATAATGCAACCAAGGCCACACTGATCACAGACGTGATAAAGCCAGCAACAGAAAGGAACAACGCATAATGTGCCGTTCTTATGACGGTTCGAATATCCAAGTTGAGTCCACCATCAAACATGATCAAAATCAAAGCTACTGCTGCAAAATATGGTACAATCTCAATTACCGTATCTGTTGATATTATGCCAAGTACAGGTCCAATGATGACGCCAAGCACCATTAGAAACGCAATGTCTGGAATACCGGTTCTTTTGAAAAAGGCTTCGCCGGCAACACCAAGAAAAATTATGATAGCTCCTGCCAAAAGCAGTACTGGGGCTGACATTACTTCGCCAATTATGGGGCTGAATTGGGGAATGAAATCTTGGAATCCCGAAAATACGCCTCTGATGATCTCAGATACGCTTGCAGAGTCGTGATTCATAAAAATTCTAGTTTTTTATTGTTTAATAATTTAGTATATTTTCGGATTTAGCGTAATGCAGAATCTACCATGAGTGCAATAAACAAGACGGCAAGGTAGGGACTTGAGAACTTGAAGAGCATCCATGAAGCTTTTTCGGATGGTTTTGCAATAACCCAAAAAGACAAGGCAAGCATTAGTGCACCTGATGCAATAGATGTGTACAGATAGATTTCGCGCATAATTGGCTCCTTTCCATCCACAGTCAAAAAGAATGGAACCATCGAAAATAAGACCATCACCAATGTGGAGCCTGCGATGACTCTGGCAGACGTCTTTTCAGACTGGACTGCAGTAAGCATTGGCACATTTACCTTGTTGTAATCATCCTTAAAGTGTAGAGTCAGTGCCCAGATGTGCATTGGGATCCAGATGAATACGAGACCTGCCATGACGAGTCCAAAATCCCATAATCCTTGTAGCGTCACTGCGGCATAACCGATCATGACTGGCGCGCCACCACAGAATCCACCAAGTATGATGTTTGCCCTACTTCTTCTCTTCAAAGTAAGCGAATACACTACGACGTTATTTACCAAACCAAACGCCATGAAGACGCCCGCCCATATCCCATTCCAGAAGTCTGCTGTATAAGAAATAGCAAAGGCGCATGCCATAGATATTGCGGCCAAAACAAGACCAAAATCTCTTGCCTTTTCGGGAGGCGAGATCCTTCCACTTGGGATGGGACGACTCTTTGTTCGTTCCATTATTGCGTCAATGTCTCTGTCATGATAGTTTGTTAGAGTGTTTGCCGATGCAGAACCTGCAGCTACTCCCAACAGCATTAACGCCCAGGTTGCTGGGGAAACGGAAACCCCATACACATTGGATGCGGTAACTGCTGCCCCAAATGCAGTAAATACAAGAAGATACCAGATCTTGGGTTTGGTAAGCTCATAGTACGTCTTTATTTTTGAGCTACCCTCTACCTTTTGCATCATTTTTCCCTTCCTCATCAAAACAGACATCGAAAATTAAATGTAACATGTAAATCAGGCTTGATGGTTATAAGGCATGGTCTTTGCACGCCTCTTCATCTCAATAAAGCTCTCCGATGCCAATACGCCCTGAATTCGGCCTATTCCTTCTGCTATGAGCTTGTGCATTTCTGCAAGGTTCATGGCATACATTGTCACAATTATGTCGAATCTGCCAGTGACCTCGGAGATCTCTCGGACTCCTTTTATCTTGAATAGCTCCTCGATTATGCTGTCTCTGTATTTTGAGTCCATGTTGATGCCAGTGAGTGCCTTTACTCCATACCCAAGCTCTTTGTCATTTACAACTATGGTGAATCGCTCAATCAACTTTCTTTTTGTGAGTCTTTTGATTCTGCTGTATACCACAGAAGGGTTTACTTTGATTTTTTCTGAAAGTCTTGGAATTGAAATTGACGCATCCTCACTTAACTCGGACAAAATAGTAAGATCCAGATCATCAATTTTTGCCGTCTAAAACACCTGCCATCTCCAATTCTTTCGGGTTTTATAAGCTTACGATCAAAAAATTGCAAAAGGGGCACTAAATTTTTCCTTTCTTGTATAACATCTCAGCTAAAAGGACTGCGCCTTTTGCTGAACCCATCTTTTTGTTGTGCGAGAAGAGAACGTACTTGACTCCGTTATCAAATATGGTGTCTTCTTCGAGTCTGCCAATGGATGTAGTCATGCCATCATTGAGCTCTCTGTCAATTCTTGGCTGTGGCCTCGTCGGATCCTGATGCACTACAAGATAATCTTTTGGTGCAGATGGTAAACCTTGCACGCTGACATGATGTGAGAATTCCTCAATTGTGTTTTTTACTTGGTCTACTTTGGCAGGCTTGGTAGTCTCTACAAATACCGACTCGGTGTGTCCATCGATTACCGGTACACGTGTGCAAGTACAGCTTACCTTGATGTCTGCAGGCTCTATCTTGCCATCTTTGAGTTTGCCTAGGATTTTTGCCGTCTCTATTCTTACTTTGTTTTCCTCTTTTGGAATGTATGGGATGAGGTTGTCTGTTACATCTAGTGCAGAGACTCCAGGCGACCTACCCGCCCCAGATATTGCTTGCATCGAAGTCATGATAACTCGTTTTGCCCCAAAGTTCTCATAGAGTGGTTTCATTGTTATTGCAAGACCTGTCGTCGTACAGTTTGGAAGAGGCAAAACAAATCCTTTCCATTTGCGTTTCTTTCTTTGAGTCTCTACAAGCTCTACGTGGTCATCGTTTATTCCCGGAATCAAAATTGGGACGTCTTCGTCATATCTGTAGGCCGACGAAGTACTGATTACCGGAACTTCCTTTGCAAACTTGGTCTCTATCTCCCTTGCTGCATCGGATTCTACTGCAGAAAATACCAAGTCAAGCTCTGATGTCTTTACTTGGTCTATTGAAACTACCATCATGTCTCTTGCGTATTCTGGCACGTCTCCACCTACCTGCCACTTGACTATGCCGGAGTTTGGATCGCGTATGGCTTCAATGTACTTTTTGCCTGACGATCTCTCTGATGCCGCAAGCTGGGTCACCTCAAACCAGGGGTGGTTCTCAAGTGACACTAGAAATTCTTGGCCTACTGCGCCAGTTGCACCCAATATGGCTACTCGTTTCTTCACAAGGGAAATTTTTACGCGATCAATTAATAATCCTTAGCACCCATCAAGTTAACAGAACCACACGCAAAAAACGTAACAACTAAACCCATGTTTGCATTTTTGAATGTGTGAAGTTTGCCAAAAATATAGCAACACACACGCAGGTGCCTCACGGCGGCTTGTACTCCATTAAAAATCCGAACCCAAAAATCATAGATTTCAGCTCAAATATCAACCCGCTTGGTTACCCAAAATCAGTAAAAAAACTGAATTGGGCTTCAAAAATCCCAGTCTATCCAGATCACACATCACTTAAGCTAAAAACTCAACTTGCAAATTACCTCAAGGTGCATCCTGAAAATCTGGTTGTAGGAAATGGTGCCACGGAAATAATCTATGATTTCTGCCGGGCCACAATTGCAAAAAGCATGCCAGTTCTAATTGCAGTCCCTACGTTTGGAGAATACGAAGCAGCATCTCGTCTATGTAACGCAAAGCTACAATTTTTTAAAACTATGAATCTTGAAGAAGATTTTTCAAATTTTATAAAAAAAATACCAAAAAAAGGAATTGTTTTCATTTGCAACCCGAATAATCCAACTGGAACGTTGATGAGAAAAAATCCTCTGCTAAAAATAGTAAAACATGCAAAAACAAAAGATACATTTGTTTTCATTGATGAATGTTTTATGGAGCTGTCGCAGCTTCCAGATCAATCAATTGTCCACCAGACCTCTAAATTTGAGAATCTGTTTGTACTAAGATCACTGACAAAATCGTTTGGACTTGCAGGATTACGAATAGGATATGGAGTAGGGAATAAAAAATTTGTCACAATACTAAATAAAATAAAGATTCCGTGGAGTGTGAGTTGGCCTGCACAAGAAGCTGCAATTTTAGCGCTGGCAGACAGCTCCTTTCTTACAAAAACTAAAAAACTAATCAAAATTGAATCTGATTTTCTTAGAAAGTCGATTTCAAAGCTCAACGGTTTGTCCTGTCTGGAAACATCAACTAACTTTATGTTGATTAAAACAAAGATGGATTCGCAATACTTGCAAAAAAAATTACTCAAAAAAAATATCTTGGTGCGTGACTGCAGTACATTCAGAGGTCTTGGGAAAAATTACATCAGAATAGCAGTCAGGACGCATAAAGAAAATCTAAAACTGATCCAAGCTTTGGAGGAAATCGCATGACAAGCACCCTGATGATACAGGGAACGTCATCTGGTGTTGGAAAGACCACGCTTGTGACTGCATTGTGCAGAATTTTTTCGGACGCCGGATACTCTGTGGCACCATTCAAATCGCAGAATATGTCAAATTATTCGTACAAAGAAAATGGATTTGAGATAGCTCAGGCTCAGGCAATTCAGGCAACGGCAGCACGGGTGAATATATCACCACACATGAATCCAATCTTACTTAAACCGCTTGGAAACTACAGGAGCACCGTCATACTCCAAGGCAAGGCATACAAAAACATGACTGCCAATAATTATTACAAAAAATTTGCTCTCACCAAAGGTCTCAAGTTGGCTTTAGAATCACTACAAATTCTAAAGAAAAGATACGATCTTGTCATAATGGAGGGGGCAGGCTCACCGGCGGAAATCAATTTACAAAAATATGACATTGCAAACATGTTGCTTGCACAAAAAACACGTTCACCAGTACTTCTTGTAGCAGATATTGAAAAAGGCGGCTCTTTTGCAAGCATCGTAGGAACAATGTCGCTTTTGCCAAGAGATCATCACATGCTAGTCAAGGGCTTTATAATAAACAAGTTCAGAGGAGACATCAAAATTCTAAAGCCTAGCTTCATAAAGCTTAAGCAAATAACATCTAAATCGGTTTTCGGCGTAATTCCATTGGTTGGTCTAAATTTGCCAAATGAAGATTCACTTGATAACAAGATTCATCTTTTCAAAAAGGAAAACAAAAAAAAATTAGAATACGAAATAGACAAGCTTGCAAAAACAGTCAAAGCAAACCTTGATGTAAAGAAAATAGAGAGGTTGCTAAAATGATTCTAGTTCCAATTTTGATTGTAGGTGGGGCATTGGCACTTGACTTTGCGTTCGGCGATCCGAGAAACAAACTTCATCCAACCGCTTGGGTCGGAAAGCTTGTAGCATGGCTTGTTCCTTTTACTAAATCATCAAGTCCTACAAAAGAAAAGCTTGGTGGTGTTTTTGTTACGTTGATGGCGTCAGGGCTAGTCGCATCATTATTATTGTTATTTACAATTTTTACAAAATTACAGACCGATCTAGTTTACACCATGACTACCTTGTTGATTAGTGCATTGTTACTCAAGACCACAATTGCAATCAAAGGGCTACAAAGACACGGGGAGCTTGTAATAAAATCGCTTTCAGAAAATAACTTGGATGAAGCACGAGCAAGACTGTCTTTGCTAGTAAAAAGAAACACAAAGGATCTTGATAGGAATCACATAGTTTCTGGTGTTCTTGAAAGTACAAGTGAAAACATAGTTGACGGCGTAACTGGACCATTGTTCTATTACGGCCTTTTTGGGCTTGTTGGTGCATTTGTGTATCGCACCGTAAACACAATCGATTCTATGGTGGGCTACAAAAACACCTTGTTTGCAAACGTGGGGTGGTTTGGGGCAAACTGTGACAAGGTGTTAAATTACCTGCCAGCAAGAATTACTGCATGTGTTATTGTTGTTGCAGCTTTTCTGATTGGGGCCGACTGGAAAAACTCGTTGCAAACTATGAAACGTGACGGAAGAAAAACAATCAGCCCCAATGCAGGATATCCTATGGCTGCAGTGGCAGGCGCTCTACAAACAAAATTTGAAAAAATTGATCACTATGTTCTTGGTGATGGAACAACTCAACTGGACGTACACCACTTTAGATCCGCGGTCTTGCTGATGAAAGTAACATGCCTTCTGTTTTTCGCACTAGTAACCATACCATTGATAACACTACTTCACTATTTTGGTTGGTGGCTACATGTTTAGACAGGCAGCGTCTGTATTTTCTTTTCTTACCATAATTCCGACAGGAAATTCCGATCTTCAAAGCGTTGCACGACACATGTACTTGTTCCCGATAATTGGGATCGCAATAGGACTCATAATGGGTTCTGTTGGATATGGGCTCTCATTGTTTTTGGATCCGCTCGTTGTTGGTCTGTTTGTTACTGCAGGTCTTGTCTTGATTACAGGAATTCACCACACAGATGGTCTATCTGATTTTGCGGACGGGTTGATGGCTCGTGGTACAAAGGAAAAAAAACTCCAGGTGATGCGTGATCCCTCAGTCGGTTCGGCAGGTATAGTTGCAATTATCTTGTATGTAGCGGCTGCAATAATCGCACTGTCTTCACTTAAGGGATTTGAGCTGTTTTATGCAATTTTGGCTGGTGAAATAATTGCCAAATTCTCCATGGTGCTCATAACCAGTATTGGGCCTTCTGCGTGGCAGGGCTCAAACACGCCTTTTGTAGATTCAATGAGGGACAGAAAAAAACTGGTAATTGCAGCCGCCATCACAGTAGGACTGCTTGCAATTTTGCAAAATAATACATCTTTTCTGGCACTAGGAATAGGAGTAATTATGAGCATCATAATCGCAATGATTTCAAGGCGAAGCTTTGGGGGTGTGTCAGGTGACGTAATGGGCGCTGCAAACGAGATCACTAGAGTTTCCACATTTCTTGTATTTGCATCTGTATGATTGGACTTGTAATGGCAGGAGGCAGAGGATCGAGGATGAATCTGCCAGGAGAAAAACTTCTTTTAGAATATAAAAAACCGATAATTTTACATGTTTTGGATGCCTTGCGTGACTCTGAGTGCTTCTCAAAAGTAATTGCTGCAACAAGCAAACACTCCCCACGCACAAACGAGCTTTTATTGTATGAGGGAATAGACACAATTCAAACAAATGGTGAAGGTTATGTATCTGACTTAAAGTCAGCTCTATCGAAGCTTGACGATCAAGTTTTCATCATATCAGGTGATCTCCCCCTGCTTGATGCAAAGACGGTAAAGGAGCTGGTTTCAAGGCACAAAAAAGATGCAGTTTGGCATAGCTTTGTTTTGACAAAAAAATTCCTCGATCTATTAAATATCAAGCTAGAGTTTGCCGTAAATTTTGATGGCAAAGAATGTTACTACAGCGGAATCTCCATTGTTGATCCGCAAAGAATCTCAGGCAATGAAATTCAGGAAACACTTAGCATTTTCGATGATGAAAAAATTGCAGTTAACATAAACACAAAAGAAGACTATGAATCACTCAAGAATTCCTGAAACTGTACCAAATATCTTTGCTACAGAACCTGTTGGCTCTGCGATTACATTGCCGCATGACTTGCACATAACGGTGGTAGTGACATGTGAGTACAGAATGTTTTCCGCGCTGCATTCTTTGCATTGTACCTTTTGGAACTTGCTTTTTGGTTTTGGAACAAGGATGTGATTTTTCTTCATTGTGCAACCAACTCTAGCTTTCTGAGCCTAATTCCTCTTTTATTTGATTTCTTTTTGCACTGGGGACAGGTGAAAATCAAAGTCTGTTTTTTTGTAGTCTTTGCAGGCTTGGCCAATTTGGGGAATTTTTGTCCACCGTACCCTTTTTTGTCCTCTTCGTGCCTTCGCTCGCCAATTGCAGAACCTCTTCTTTTTCCGGCCTTGTACAGGGCAACCTTTTGCAAGGTGTGAGTCTTGCATTTTGGACAATACCTGTTCATTTCTTTGGGTACGTTCATAGAATGCAGCTCCAAAGATGGTAATTTAAAACATGCAGCTTTTAAGGTAAATAAGGTCGCTTTGCAAACTCATTTTGTGCCTTCAGAGCTTGCCACCATGATTTCACAGCTGAGTGCAGTGGCAATGGGTGACAAAAAGGCAGACATGATTCTAAAAAACTGCAAGCTGGTCAACGTATACACAAAGGAAATAATTCCAAACACGCAAGTTGCCGTCACAAAGGACAGAATTGCGTACGTGGGTGCAGATGCTTCACATACAGCAGGAACAACGACAGCAATAATCGATCTTGAAGGAAAATATCTTACACCCTCTTTTGCTGATCCGCATATCCACATAGACCAATTCGTGCTGCCTTCAGAGCTTGCAAAACATTTACTGATTTGTGGCACGACTGCATTATTTTCCGATCCGATTGATATTGTAAGTACTTGCGGCTATGCAGGCTTTAAAGAGTTTCTAAGGGTATCCAGTGGATTACCAATTAGGATATTCTCTGTGGTGCCGGGAGGCCTCCCAGTAGACCCAAAGTTCAGTCATGCAAAGACTCTATCATTTGCACAACAAAAATCCGCAATAAATCTTGATGGTGTAGTAGGACTCGGCGAAGTGTTCTCATGGACCAAAGTCACTATGCGTCATAGTGATACAATGAAGGCAATCTCACAGATGCTGAAAAACAACTGCATCATAAATGGGCATACCGCTGGTGCATCAGACAAAAAACTAAATTCGTACATCTCAGCTGGAATTCTTTCTTGCCATGAGCCAATCGACTATGATCAAGTAATGGAAAGGCTCAGACTTGGTATGTGGGTGATGATGAGGGAGGGCTCGATTCGTCGTGACCTCAAAAATATGATACCGCAAATTCTTTTGAACAAGTCAAATATTGGAAGACTCATGTTTTGCTCAGACGGATTGGATCCGGTAGAGATAACAAGGTACGGACACATTGATCACTGCATAAGAGAAGCAATACGCTTGGGTATGGACGCAGTGGATGCAATTTCTGTGGCATCCAGGAATTGTTTTGATTATTACAATATGGGAAAGGATCTTGGCGGCATCGCCCCAGGCAAGTTTGCAGACATGCTGGTAGTTGACAACTTGGAGCAAATCAAGCCTCGCAAGGTCTTCGTAGGTGGACAACTTGTAGTCTCAAATGGAAGTGTGGTGACAAAAATTCGCAAACCAACTCTACCAAGCTGGATAAAAAAGACAGTAAAATCTGCAAAGAGATTTGACGAAAAAGACTTTGTAGTAATGAGCAAAAAACCTACAGTTGTTGCAAATGTAATTGAGATGGAAAGTGAGATAATAACAAAACATGCTACATTGGAACTAGCTGCAAAGGATGGCAATGTAGTTCCATCATTAGATAGGGATGTCTGGAAGGTGGCAGCAATTGAAAGGACCACTGGTTCAAGGAGGCAGGCAGTAGGATTTTTGGAGAATTTTGGCGCAAATGTGGGGGCTTTTGCATCTACATGGAGCTTTCATGAAAACGACATGATCGTCATAGGTTCCAATGAAAAAGACATGGCTGCAGCGGCAAACCACCTTACCAAGTCACAGGGAGGCATCGTTATAGTGAGGGGTGGTAAGGTGCTCGCTTTTCTGCCACTACGTGTCGGTGGCATCATATCTGAGGAAAAATTCGATGACGTACTGCAAAAATTTGTTGCGGTAAATTCAACGCTTGTTGACAATGGGTGCAAATTCCAAAGACCGCATCTCATACCGCTCTTCCTGCCGTTCCTTGCACTGCCCTCGATTAGAATACTCTCCAGCGGGGTAGTGGATGTAAAGAAAAGATCGTTGATTCCCCCTCTAGCAAACTTTTAAAAACGGGTCAAGAAGAGCTCTTTCGTTAATCATGGCATCAATTCAGCAAACACCAAGCGGGCCAGTTCTAGTTTTAAAGGAAAGCGCACTGCAACAAAAGGGCAGAGACGCGCAAAAAAACAACATAATGGCAGCTAAGCTTGTAGCAGATCTGGTACGCACAAGCCTTGGACCAAGAGGCCTAGACAAGATGCTAGTTGATTCTATTGGAGATGTCACAATTACAAACGACGGTGCTACCATCCTAAAGGAAATCGACGTACAACACCCTGCAGCAAAAATGATGGTAGAGATCTCAAAAACACTAGATGATGAAGTTGGAGACGGTACAACATCCTCTGTTGTATTTGCAGGAGCACTTTTGGAAAAAGCAGAACAGCTACTTGCAAAAGACGTACACTCTTCAGTAATCGTCGAAGGCTACCAAGCTGCCCAAGAAAAGGTAATGGAGATATTGTCGCAGCTTGCAAAGAAAATAGAGCCAACAGACGAAGAATCTCTCTTAAAAATCGCAACTACTAGCATGCAATCAAAATTAATCTCAGAAGACAGCGGCACGCTCTCAAAACTAGTCGTGGATGCAGTCTTGCGCGTAGCAGAAAAGAAAGGAGAAAAACACATCGTTGATCTTGACAATATCAAAGTAGAAAAAAAGGCAGGAGGCTCAATCCAATCTACAGAACTTGTAAAGGGAATCATACTTGACAAAGAAGTAGTACACAGCGGAATGCCAACAAAGATAGAGAAAGCAAAGATCGCACTCTTAAACGCTGCACTAGAAGTCGAAAAAACAGAAATGAGTGCCGAAATCAGAATTACAGACCCAACACAAATGCAGATGTTTTTGGAAGAAGAAAACAGAATGCTCAAAGCTATGGTGGACAAACTTCACCGCGTCGGCACAAACGTGCTTATCTGTCAAAAAGGAATCGACGACATAGCGCAGCATTATTTGGCAAAATACGGCATACTCGCAGTAAGACGTGTAAAGGAAAGCGACATGACCAAGCTTGCAAAAGCAACGGGCGGCCGCATCACGACAAACCTTGATGATATTACAGAGGATGACTTGGGACACGCAGAACTCGTACACCAAAAGAAAGTCGAGTCAGACAAATGGGTCTTCATTGAAGGGTGCAAGAATCCAAAATCCGTCTCGATTCTGGTGCGTGGTGGCTCACAAAGGGTAGTTGACGAAGTAGACAGATCACTTCATGATGCACTAATGGTTGTTAAAGATGTCATAGAAAAACCTGCAATTGTGGCAGGTGGGGGAGCCCCAGAAGCATATCTGGCATCCCAGCTAAAGGACTGGTCTGACAACTTTGAAGGACGAGAACAGCTTGCAATAAGAAAGTATGCCGAAGCATTAGAGGTAATCCCACTCACAATCGCAGAAAATGCAGGAATGGATCCAATTGACACCATGGCAAACCTCAGAGCAAGGCAAAGCAACGGCAGAAAATGGGCCGGAATCAACGCAAAGGAGGGCAAGATTGATGACATGCTAACATTAAACATAGTGGAACCTGTGGCAGTAAAAGAACAAATAGCAAAATCTGCAACGGAGGCAGCATGCATGATTCTTAGAATTGATGATGTGATTGCAATCTCTGGCGCACCAAGCGGGCCCAAAAAGTAATCACTAAAAAACTTCAAAACATATCTTTTCATTGGGTTTCTGTGTACAGGATAGGCGTTGATGTAGGTGGCACAAAGATAGAAGGAATTTGCCTTGATGAGAATTTTCAAGTTTTAAAGAGAAAACGAATTGCCACAAATCAACAAAACGGTTACTACTCTATTGTAAAGTCGATTGCGACCCTCGTGGAAGATCTTTCAAAAGATCTCTCCGACTACAAAATCGGCATCTGTACACCAGGTGTAATTTCCAAAAAGAGCGGCCTTATCAAGAATAGCAACACGCAGTGTCTCATAGGAATGCCGCTAAAAGAAGATCTACAAAAATCACTCAATCAAAAAATCGCAATGGATAACGATGCAAACTGTTTTGCTATGGCTGAAGCTACAATGGGCGCAGCTACAGGATACGATGTTGTATTTGGCGTAATAATTGGGACTGGGGTCGGCGGCGGCGTCGTCATCAATGGAAAACCACACAGGGGCCGAACATACATTGCAGGAGAATGGGGCCACCACACACTGCATCAAAACGGCAACAAGTGTTATTGCGGCAGGTGCGGCTGCGTTGAGACCTACATAAGTGGGCCTGCACTTGAGAAAAGGTGGAACGAATTAACAGGGAGATCAGAGCCGCTATTTGATATAGTAAAGGATCTCAGCTCGGCTACTGCACAGAAATGGAAGCACGAGTTTCTGGACAATTTCGGAGTTGGACTTGCGAACGTCATCGATATTCTGGATCCAGACGCAATAGTTCTTGGCGGCGGTGTATCAAACATAGATTTTCTATACACTGAAGGACGTGATGCAGTATATAGGAATGTCTTTAGCGATCTGATTGATACTCCCATCCTGAAAAACAAGCTTGGGGATTCAGGTGGGGTTTTTGGTGCAGCATTACTTGATTGTGAAGACTAATTTAAATGACAATTTTTTGTTTTTGCATTGTAACAAAAGGTTCTGTCGGGTTGACGCATGATGATCTTATGAAAACCGACAGAACCTAACAAAAACATGCGCATAATCTGATTTTGGTTTCTTGATTAGTTTTTCAAAAATTTTCGTATGCATAAAATACCATTGATTTTACCTCCTTTAACAAATTGGAACACCTCTGAACAATATCGACGTGTGTGTCAGCTGGTTGCTCTTTATCTAAGAGGCGACCAAATTCTGGATTGTCTCTAAGTCTTTTGTATTCTTTTTCGTACCAGATAAGGAAGTTTAGTGCTTCAAGATTACCTGTCTTCTTTGCTTTAACTTTGAATTTCTCTAATCCGATTCGCTCAATGTTGCAGCCAAATTTGATATTGTATTCATCTAAAAGATGAGAAAAAACATCATGAATGACTCTAAGAAAACTATCTAATTCTGAGCTAATCTTTTCATCAGATGCTTCTTCTAATTTAACAAGCATACTTTCAGCTTCAGAAATCTTCCTTGCAGCTGTCATAAAATGACTCTTTTTTTTAAATCGTGAACCGCTACCGTACAAGTACAGTACTTGGAATGGTATGAGTACAGCCAGCCGTCTTGTTCCTTTAGCTCGGTTAGAAAATAGTTGAGGTCGACTTTGATCTGGAATCCCTCTTTGTGGATTTTTTCTACCATGGAATTGTAGACCCAACTGCAAGCGCCAAGGGTATTGTGCAGTTTTTCTGACTGCACAGAATTTGGATACAGCCGGAACTCGTATGTTCTTTGCACAAGGTATACTCGATACAACACTACAAAATCTTTGTGAAGAAAAAGACATTCAAGCTCTGCTTCATCAACTATCATTTGGTGTGGTGTCCAAATACAGAAAAATCAGTCCTTGCAGGCGATGTTGCGGCATGTCTTGACGGGCTGATCCGGAAAATATCACCGGATCACGTGCACGTGTTTTTTGGATGCAGTATGTAGATTCTCCAACAATCAAGACATTAAAAGGCATATCGGGGTTATTGTTCAGACAGTTTCCAGAGCTTCGCTCAAAACTATGGAACTGGTGGAGTCCGCCATATTATGTTGGTATGGCATGTGTCTGTACAAACGATTCAGAGGTACATCGCAGAACAGGAAAAATAACGGCAATTCGTCCACCGTCTTGACTGGTCTTCTTGCCGAAGTTCGATAATTGGTATCATTTTTGACTCTGTCTGATTATCAAGACCTCATTTTTCTGTATCTAGCCGAGTTTTGCGAGATCCAGATCTATTTTGGCTTTTTCTAGTGCTTTTTTTGCATCTTCGTAGGCTTTGGCTTTGACGGCATTTGTCTTGTCTGCATTGTATGCTTTTTCTGCAGCCTTCAACGCAGCTTTTGCAGAATCGACAGCCGTTTTGGCATCATTAATCTTTTTTATTTTTGCTGAATTTGCAGAATCAGCGGCGGCTTTTGCGTTTGGTTCTTTTTTTTTGACTATTTTTGTTACTGAATCAAGAGCTTTTTTCTTAGCATCTAACTCTTTTTTCTTTTTTTCATTTTCTTGAGCTTGAAGCAATTTTTCCCTCTCAGCAGCTTTCTTTCGCGCTTCGCTGTATTTTGCATGTGCTTCTGTGACCTGAGTCAGCAATATTACACACGCAAATATTGCAAACAAAACCAAAAATGAATGATTCGTCTGCCTATGTAAATAGTCAGGCTTGTTTGCCATATGATGTATTTTGAAGAATTCTCTTTATGCATCTGTTCTTTCGTTTTAAACAATCATCTGTAATTTATTGTGGTTCTATAGTGGCAGGAGGCTTGCTTGATACTACGTAGGAAACCCATGTCACTTCATCTATTTCATTTGTTATTCGATTGCTTATCTTTGCAAGTAGTTCGTGCGGCAGTCGCGTCCAATCTGCAGTCATCGCGTCTATTGACTCCACAACACGTACCATCACTATGTTTCCGTATTTTCTCTCGTCGCCTACTACGCCTACTGCTTTGTCGTCACCTACGGTTGCATACGCCTGCCAGACCTTGTCGTACCAGCCTGACTCTTCAAGTTCTTCTTCCACTATCTTGCTTGCAAGTCTTACTATCTCTAATTTCTTCTCAGTTACCTCACCAATCACCCTTACTGCAAGACCAGGGCCGGGGAATGGATGTCTCATGACAAGTTTTTTTGGAACGCCAAGAATAGCTGCCACCTTGCGAACCTCGTCTTTGTACAGGTCACGAAGTGGTTCGAGCACCTGCAGATGGAGCCAATCTGGAAGGCCGCC
>JBKBQK010000018.1:0-15653 GCA_046292705.1 Candidatus Nitrosotenuis sp.
GGGTACACAGTATATGATCTTGGCAAACAGGTTCCGCTGCAAAAGTTTGTCGAAAAGATAAACGAAGTAAGGCCTGACGCAATAGGGTTGTCTGCATTGCTTGTGTCAACATCAAAACAGATGCAATATTTTGTCGAACATGCAAAGCAAAACAATTTCTCAATTCCAATTTTGTGTGGTGGTGCAGCCATAAACTCCAACTATGTCAACAGGATTGCAAAGGAAGGTGGTATCTATCCACACGGCGTGTTTTACTGCAAGACGATGTTTGATGGGCTAAAAACAATGGACAAGCTGGTCTCAACGGATCGTGCTCAGTTTGTCAAAGAATGGAAAGAAAAAATCGAAAAGTGGCAGGAGACTAAAGTCGAAAGAGCGGAAGGTGAGCTGCCGCACTCTGGAATCGAGCCAGTCAAGGCACCACATGTACCGGTATTAAACAAGCCAATCAGGCTAGATCCAAAAGATATCGACTTGGAGGAAGTTTGGAAGCACCTCAGTAAAAAGTCGCTCTTTGTCTTGTCTTGGGGCCTAAGAGGCAAAGTGGACGCACAGGCGGAAGGTGAGCGGCTCCTCAAAGAATGGAAGAAAAAGGTTCTTGTTGAAAAACTCTTTGAGCCAAGAGCAGTTTATGGTTATTTTGTCTGCCACAATATGGGCAACAAACTAGTAGTGGACTACCCAGATGGCAAAGTCACATTCGATTTTCCTCGCTCCACTCAAAACAAGCATCTCTGCCTAGCTGACTATTTTGGTGAAAACGATGTGGTTGCATTCCAGGCAGTCACGGTAGGTGACAAAACGCAACAAGTCATCGAAAAATGGAACAAAGAAGACAGATACACAGATGCATACTATCTTCACGGTCTTGCAGTGGAGACTGCAGAAGCACTTGCAGAGTTCGTAAACCTTAGGATCAAAAATGAATTAGGCCTTGATGACAAAAGAAGACTGAGGTATTCGTGGGGTTATCCAAGTTGTCCTGATGTTTCACAACACCATCTTGTGTGGGAACTCTTGAAGCCACAAAAATCTGGAATGACACTCACTGAGGCGGGCCAGATAGTGCCTGAGCAGTCAACAGCAGCAATAATTGTGCACCATCCGCAAGCAGAATACTTTGTACTGTAGGTGATTTGAATTAAATATTCAATATTTGAACAAAACCAAGTAATAACTTCATGCAATATAAGTTAGGAATAAACAATCTGATTCGTGGCACCACATTCTTTCAACATGCGGGCGTCTCAATAGTATATGTTTTCATGCCAATTCTGGCTCAAAATCTCACCGCCAACATATTTGAAGTCGGTGTCACAATTGCATCGTTTTTTCTTGCACAGATTCTGTCGAGCTTATACTTTGGTAGGATTTCAGACGCAAGTGGCAACAGGCTGATATTCATCAAGATAGGATTCATTGGGTGCGCCCTCACGTTCGGCCTGCACTATCTTGCAGACAACTCATTTTACCTGCTTTTAGCACGACTTGGTGCAGGAGTCACAAGCGGGATGATGGTTCCTGCGATGCTTGCGTACACTTACGAATCAGGAAAAGACAAATCCAAGGTCGCATCCGTGATATCCTTTCACGCACTTGGCTGGCTCGCAGGAATCGTAGCAGCAGGAATTGCAAACAACGAAAAGACGATATTTCTTGTGAGCACGGCCTTGTTTTTGGCAGGACTTGCAATATGTCTCAGACTACCAACTTATGCTACAACAAAGGAGATCGGTACAGGCCTCACAAAACAGCTAATCTCAAAGAACAAGTATCTGTTTTTGTCACTTTTGCTCAGACACATCGGTGCAACATCAGTATGGACCATACTACCACTCATTTTAACTCAGACGCTTGGTGCAAAGCTCTACGAAGTCTCTATGGTGTATGTCGCAAACACAGCTTCTGCTTTCATCTTGATGAATCTGATGGGCACCAAGATCCTGACAAAAAACATTACCAAATTCAAGATAGGTATAGGCCTCACAATCTTTGTTTTTGTAGGAATGGCCCTGATGACGGAGTGGTGGATAGCAATCCCGTGTATGGTACTAGTAGGAGTAACGTGGGCATTTCTGTACATTGGGGGAAGCATTCACCTAATGGAAAATAATCCAAAATCAACGTCCACTGGCATATTCAATTCCACCATATCAATTGCAAATGTGATCGGACCTGTGGTGGCGGGTATAATTGCGTTTTACTACAACCAAGCAGCTGTGGTGTATTTTGCAATAGGTATTTGCATCGTTGCGTTTTTGACCTCGCTAAAAATGAGGTAATAAAACAAATGTGTTGCTATCGTAGTCCCCACCTTGACATAACTCTGTCTTCGAGCCTCTTGAAGATGAGGCCATCGATGAGAATTCCAATTAACATTATTACTAACATCATTGCAATGACTTGGGAGACATCATTTAGCTGGCGGCCAACATTTAGTAAAAATCCAAGCCCCAAAAACGAAAACAACAACTCTGCACCAATAACTCCACGCCACGCAAAGGCCCAACCCTGCTTGAAGCCTGAGATCATGTAGGGGAATGCAGCAGGAATCAACACCTTTGTTATGAGTTGGCCACCACTTGCTCCCATGTTTTGTGCAGCTGCAACAAAATCTGGGTTGATATTTTTGACGCCAGTGTATGTGTTGATTGTAACTGCAAAGATTGCACCTGCTACTGTTACGAATATGATCCCTGCGTCGGTGAGCCCAAACCACACTATAGCAAGAGGTGCCCATGCAACAGAAGGAATAGATTGTAACCCAAGTATGATTGAGCCTATTGTCTGGTTTACGGTGGGCACACGTGCCATGAATATTCCAAGAATAATGCCACCTGCGATTGCAATGGCAAGGCCCACAATCAATCTCCATAGACTTGTTCCTATTCCAAACCACAAACTTCCGTCGACGGCCCCGTACCAAAGATCCTCTGCAACTTCATATGGTGACGGAAAAACATTGTCAGGCCAAATGTTTAGCACATCAAATATCTGCCATACTAGCAGTATTCCTGCATAGAATGCTACTTTCTTTAGTGTGACGTTAACTTTCATAGTCACTCCTTTGCCTTTACCTCGGGTCGCAGCTCAGCCGAAATCATCTTTTGGTATTTTACAAGTTCATCATCTTCTGCAAGTCGGGGTCTCTTGTAGTCTATTTCGACTATTTTCTTAATTGTGGATGGCCTGTGCGTAAAGACTGCTACTTTGTTTCCCAGAATTGCTGCTTCTGATATGCTATGAGTCACAAACACAATTGTTTTTTTTGTTTTCTGCCAGATCATTTGCATTTCTACTAACAACAAGTCCCTTGTCTGTGCATCAAGTGCTGCAAAAGGTTCGTCCATTAACAGCACTGCTGGATCCATGACCAGTGCCCTTGCGATTGCGACTCGCTGCTTCATTCCAGTTGAGAGCTGGTATGTGTACGAGTTTGCAAATTTGGTTAGCTGCATCATGTCTAGATACCTACTTGAGATTTCCCGCCTTTCTGATTGTGGAATTCCCGCAATCTTGAGACCGAACTCTACGTTATCGCGGACCTTGAGCCATGGAAAGAGCGCCCCCTCCTGGAACACCAGTATTCGGTCTGGGCCTGTGTGGGCAATGGGCCTGTTGTCCAAAAGTATCTCACCCCTATCTGGTTTTTGCAGTCCTGCTGCAATTCTAAGAAAAGTAGACTTGCCGCATCCTGATGGGCCTACAAGACACACAAAATCTCCGTCTTCAACTACAAGGTTTATCCCACCAAGTGCCTTTAGTTGTTGGCCGTCATGCTCAAAATACTTGATGATGTTCTTTGCTTCTAGCTTGGCCATTGTAGGTCTCCATAAAATATGCCATCGAGGTTATAGCCTGTGCGGCCAAGGTAGCCTAAGTCGTAAGCACGCTCTGCAAAAATTCTAATCGAGTGTGGCTTTGGGTCTGAGGTAATCACAATATTTGAAAATGCTTCGTGGATAATGTTTGCATTAAGTGATTTCCCTGTGTGTTTTTTGTAAAATTCTATAAACATGACTTCCGTCTGGTTGGGATTTTGGTTGATCCATTGGATGGTGTTCTCATGTGCAATGATCCATTTTTTCACCCACTCTGGGTGTGTTTGCACAAAGTCGGAGCGCGCAACAAGCAATACAGACGAAAACTCTTTTTGCGGCCAGATCTCTTCTTCTTTGAAGAGGCGCTTTCCACCAAGCTGCTCAACCAAAATAGTTGCAGTTGGTTCTGGCGCCCACGCTGCATCAATGTCGCCTTTGGCAAAAAGCGTAAAGATCTCAGGATTTGCAATGTTGTAGATTATGACATCACCGCCCCTTTCTGCAGGAGTCAGGTTGTTCTCTGTAAGGTAATGGCGGAGAGATACATCCTGGGTGTTTCCTATGAACGGCGCTGCGATCTTTTTTCCTGCAAGGTCGGCACCAGAAGATATCGCAGAATCCGCCTGCACTACAAAACTGGCCCCGTTAGCTGCTGCGCCTGAGAGCACCTTTAGGCCTTGACTGCCAGACTTGATGTAACCGTTGACAAACGGTGCTGGTCCGACATAAGCAATGTCTGCTGAATTTGCAAAGAGCGCCTCTATTGCCTGAGGTCCACTATCTACGATTCTGGTTTCAATTGGAACGCCTCCAAGCTCTTTTGCAAACTCGCCGTTTTCTAGGCCGATTATGGGGACTGCATGTGTAAGGGTTGCAAAGAAGACAACGCGAATCCTGTCTTGGTTTGCATCAGATTGCACGCTTAGCACGACAATTAGCATGATTGCCACAGCTACTGCTACTGCGCCTACTAAAACGAGAATTTTCATAAAACAGCGTTATGAAACTTCGGTTAAATAGTGATCGGATTTTAGCTGAAGCTATTTGCAAATTTTTGCCGTGAGTTTTTTTCTAAACTTTTGAAATGAGAGTTACTCAGATCAACACAAAAGATAAATGCAAAATATATTGATGCAAAAGCTCTAATGAAGCAAAAAGCAGTGCTTGCTTTTTCTGGTGGACTAGATACGTCAGTCGTCGTAAAATATCTTCAAGAAGAACACGACATGGATGTAATTACTGTGACAGTAGACGTTGGAGAGGGGAGCGACCAGCGCAAGATTGCAACCAAGGCAAAAAAGCTGGGCGTTCTGCGACATTATTCAATTGACGCAAAAGAAGAATTTGTCAAAAAGTTCATTCACCCGGCAATCAAGGCAAACGCACTATATCAAAAAAAATACTGCCTTGCCACATCGCTTGCGCGGCCATTAATTGCGCAAAAGGTCCTGGAGGTGGCAAAAAAAGAAAAAGTCGACGCGCTGGCACACGGCTGCACAGGAAAGGGCAACGACCAGGTGCGATTTGACATTACGTTTGCATCGGGTTCTAATCTCCCAATAATTGCACCGATTCGGGACTTGAATCTTGACAGGGCAACAGAATTAGAATTTGCAAACCAACATGGTATCTCAATAGATACAGTCTCAAAGAAATTCTCAATTGATCAGAATCTGTGGGGTCGCGCAATAGAGGGAGGGAATCTGGAAGACCCATACAGTGAGCCACCATCTGATGCGTTCATCTGGGTGAAGACAAAGAACCTGCCAGACAAACCACGATACTTGGAAATTGAATTTGCAAACGGAATCCCAATCGCAGTGGACAAAAAGAGAATGTCACCAGTAAATCTAATCGAGTACACAAACAAAATAGCAGGATCTTATGGAATCGGCATAGTGGATCACATCGAAGACCGAATAGTCGGCATCAAATCCAGAGAAGTATATGAAACTCCTGCGGCTTTGTGCATAATCGAGGCGCACTCTGACTTGGAAAAAATGGTGCACACAAAACACCAAAACAAGTTCAAGTCGATTGTGGACCAAGAATGGGCTTGGCTTGCGTATTCTGGTTTGTGGCAGGATCCGCTCAAGGCAGACTTGGACAAATTCATAGACCAATCTCAAAAAGTAGTCACAGGCACTGTCAAGCTAAAGCTATACAAGGGCAACATGCGGGTAGTGGGGCGCAAGTCCAAGTACTCGCTGTACCGACACGATGTTGCTACCTATGGAAAAGATTCGGCCTTTGATCAGAGAAAGGCGACCGGCTTTGTCGAGTTGTGGGGACTGCAAACGACAGAAGCTAATAAATTACTAGACGAGAGGTGAGAAGGATCGTAATGAACTGTTTAGAATGTGACGCAACAATCAACGTGCCAGAAGACGCTGCTGTAGGTGAGATAGTTTCGTGTCCAGAATGTGGAGCAGACTTTGAGATAGCAAAGAAAAGTGGCACAAACGTTGAGCTGAAAGCGGCAGAAAGCGTTGGCGAAGACTGGGGAGAATAGTTGTCCAAAGTCTGCATTGTCTTTGACAGACTCAGACTTGAAGAAAAGATGCTTCAGGACGAAGCATCCAAGCTGGGTCATGATGTGATTTCACTTGATGCGAAAATAACTCATCTCAGCACTGAAAGCAAACGACAAGACATTGATTTCGGCGACATCGTCATAGAGCGATGCGTCAGCTACTTTAGGGGGCTGCATTTTACCGCATGTTTGGAGTTCCTAGGGGTACCTGTGATCAACAGCTACGAGGTGGCAAACAGGTGCGGCAACAAGATGGTCACGTCGCTTTTGCTAAAAAAAGCAGGAGTGCCAACACCAAAGACATACTTTGCATTTTCATCAGAGCAAGCAATGAATCTAATCAACAAGGTGGGGTATCCTATAGTAATAAAACCTGTAATTGGTAGCTGGGGAAGGGGCATACTGCCTTTGCGTGACAAAGACACGACTGAGGCAATAATTGAGATGCGCGAAATAGAGGACGGCTCACACGATAGGATATACTATCTGCAGGAAATGATCGACAGGCCTCCACGCGATATCAGGGCAATTACCGTTGGAGACCAAGTAGTCGCAGCAATGTATAGAAAGTCGCAGGGTGACTTTAAG
Source organism: Candidatus Nitrosotenuis sp. (assembly GCA_046292705.1). Classification (GTDB taxonomy): domain Archaea; phylum Thermoproteota; class Nitrososphaeria; order Nitrososphaerales; family Nitrosopumilaceae; genus Nitrosotenuis. Next base: position 6,943 of record JBKBQK010000018.1, read on the forward strand.
ACAAACATTGCGCTTGGAGGGGATCCTGAGCTCTGCGAGATAACAAAAGAAGTAGAGGATATCTGCGTCAGGGCGTCAAAGGCAGTTGGTGGGGGGATACTTGGGATAGACCTAATGGAGGACAAGGTGCGCGGACTTGTTTGCCACGAAATAAACAACACCGTCGAGTTCAAGGGACTGGCAAGGGTTGCAAAGAAAAACATTCCACAAGAAATGATCAAGTACGCGCTGACTCTGATTCGAAAATAATTTTTTCACTAGGTGTTCTTTTCGACGTACTTTCTACGGTACTTGAGGTAGCGGTAGTGCTCTTTTTGGTACAACAGATACCTAGTGTGATTTTTTTGGTGGTTTTTGCTTACCCGCTCGATCACTGAGTCTCTGTTTTTTGCATACCACTTTCTGTATGCTTCCTTTACTTTGTTTCTGAATTCTGGATCCTTGTTGTATCTTTGGCGGTTGTAGTCTGCTTTTGCTTTTCTGCGGTTCTCCAGATCCGATTTTGCCATCATAATATGACTATATGAAATTGAATAAATTTTTTTCCAACTCAGAATACAATAAATTATACCGCATGCAGTCTAGGAACATGTTGCGAGTAGGAGTAGTTGGCGCATCAGGCTATGTCGGCGGAGAGATGCTGCGTCTTTTGGTGACTCATCCTAAAGTGGAGATCACCATGGTAACATCAAGGCAATACGTTGGCGAGTATTTGCACCGCGTGCAGCCTGCACTAAAGGGATTCACAGAGCTTACGTTTTCTGAGCTTGATTATGATAAAATGTCTGACAAATGCGACCTAGTATTTACTGCGGTTCCGCATGGTACGGCAACCGAAATTGTAAAGGCGTTGTATGACAGAGGTCTCAAGGTCGTTGATCTTTCTGCCGATTACAGGCTGCACAACCAGGAAGGATACACCAAGTGGTACGGCTGGGAGCACCCCCATCCTGACTATTTGGCAAAATCAGTCTACGGTGTGCCAGAGCTTCACCGCGAAAAGATTAAAGATGCACAGCTAGTGTCGTGTCCTGGCTGCATGGCAGTAACTTCGGTGCTTGCATTAGCACCTCTTATCAAAAATGATTTGATTGACACTGAACACCTTGTAGTGGACTCAAAGATTGGCTCGTCTGGGGCTGGAGCAGGAAGCGTTGCAGGGACTCACCATGCAATGCGTTCAGGTGTGATTAGGCCATACAAGCCTGCAAAGCACCGACACACAGGTGAGATAGAACAAGAGCTGTCGGAAATTGCAGGCAAGCCAGTACATGTTTCGATGAGCCCACACGCAGTGGATATCGTCAGGGGCATATTGTGCACAAATCACACATTCCTCAAAAAAGAAATGACTGAGCTTGATCTGTGGAAGGTGTACCGAGAGATGTACAAAAATGAGCGCTTTATCAGACTGATTCGCGATAAAAAAGGACTCTACAAGTTCCCTGATCCAAAATTCGTAGTCGGCTCAAACTTTTGCGACATCGGATTCGACATTGACGAAGATAACCACAGATTAGTTGCACTATCTGCTTCAGACAACCTCATGAAGGGGGCAGCAGGCTCTGCGGTTCAAAACATGAACATAATGGCCGGCTTTGATGAAATGGACGGCCTCAGGTACTCGCCGCTCACACCAGTTTAAGAAATGATTACCATCAAGATAGGTGGGAGTGTGGTAGAAAACCTCCACCCCTCAACAATTCATGACATCAAAAAGGTGGCAGAGCGGGAAGGAGTGATCTTGGTTCACGGTGGCGGAAAGGAAGTCACAAAGACATGTGAGCTGCTTGGTAAGGAACCCAAGTTCGTAGTCTCACCTGGTGGCATCAAGTCAAGGTACACAGACAAAGAGACTTCGGAAATTTTTACGATGGTGATGTCTGGGAAAATAAACAAGGCAATAGTTCAGATGCTGCAAAAAAACGGAATCAATGCAGTCGGACTCAGTGGAGTAGACGGCCAGATCTTCCAAGCTGAAAGAAAAGAAAAACTCGTCATAATCAATGAAAAGGGAAGAAAGCAGGTAATTGACGGCGGCTACACAGGAAAGGTAACCAAGGTAAACGCAAGTCTGCTAAAGCTGTTGCTCTCACAGGGCTATACACCTGTGATATCTCCAATTGCGGTAAGCAAGGAATTTGACTTGCTAAACATCGACGGCGACAGGGCCGCTGCAAACGTAGCAGGCGCAATTCAAAGCGATAAGATACTGTTTCTGACCAATGTGGATGGACTGCTCATGAACGACAAGCTTGTCGAAAAGATGACAAACGCAGAAGCAAAGGAGATTCGCCCAAAGGTGGGCTTTGGCATGGAAAAAAAGATTCTTGCCGCAACTGAGGCACTCGACATGGGAGTAAAAGAGGCACTCATTGCAAACGGCCAGCGAGAAAATCCTATATCGTCGGCTATTTCTCACACAAGGTGCACGGTAATCACAAAATGACTGAGGATGACTACCTAGGATCTCACCTTCAGAGATTCCCCATCACAGTGGAAAAAGGACTTGGCGCCAAAGTCTGGGACATTAATAACAAAGAGTACATTGACTGCATGGGTGGATACGGCGTAGCTTTGGTTGGACACAGAAACCCACGTGTCATTGCGGCGCTGAAAGCTCAGCTCGACAAAATAATCACAGTACATTCATCGCTTTACAACAAGACGCGCGAAGAATTCTTGGAGAATCTAATTAAGGTTGCACCAAAGGGCCTAGCACAAGTGCACCTAGGTAACAGTGGTACCGAGGCAGTAGAAGCCGCAATCAAGTTTGCAAGAAAGTATACTGGAAAATCAGGAATGATTGCAATGAACGGATCATACCACGGCAAGTCTCTTGGGTCTTTGTCTGTTACGTTTAATCCAAAGTACCGCAAAGCGTTCATGCCGTTAGTAGAAAAAGTAGATTTTGCACCATTTGGTGACATTGAAGCACTCAAGTCAAAGATCAACAAGGACACCGCATTTGTGATCCTAGAGCCTATTCAGGGTGAGAGTGGCATCAATGTAGCTCCACCTGGATTTTTGCAGGATGTGCGCAAGCTCTGCGACGAGAACGGAATTCTGCTAATTTTTGACGAAATTCAGGCCGGATTGGGCAGAACAGGAAAGATGTGGGCGTCTGAGCACTGGAATACGGCGCCAGACATAATGTGTCTTGCAAAAGGAATCGCAGGGGGAGTACCGATGAGTGCTACACTGGTAAAGCCTGAGATTTTGGCCGCAATGAGCAAAGGCGAACACTCATCCACATTTGGAGGAAACCCCCTTTCATGCGCTGCAGGAACTGCGACAATCCAAGCTCTGACACAAGACGGCCTAATCGAGAATGCTGCCAAAGTTGGCAAGTATTTTATTGACGGCCTTGAGGCGCTCAAACAAAAGCACAGCATAATTCGTGAAGTAAGGGGAAAGGGACTGATGATTGGAGTCGAGATGAAATTCGAGGTAAAGGACATACTGTTCGATGGAATAAAGGAAGGAGTAATACTTCTTTACTCTGGGCGAAACATACTCAGATTGCTTCCGCCACTCGTAATTTCTGAGGCCGAAATTACAAAAGTATTAGAAGTACTAGACAGATTATTTGCTAGAGAGGCAGAGAGGAGAAAAAATGTACAAGGACAAAATTGATGATGAGATTCTCAAATTCCTAAAGGAAGACTCTAGGGAGTCATTTGTAGATATTGGAAAAAAGCTCAAGCTTTCAGAGTCAGCAGTGAGGCGCAGAGTAAAGAACTTGCTTGACAGTGGTATAATTAAAAAGTTCACCATCGAAATAGGTGAACAGAACTCAACAAAGGCAATCGTTCTAATTTCTGTGGAATCATCAATGGACACATCAAAGGTCTCTGCAAGACTCACCAAACTGGAAGGAGTCAAGACAGTCTATGAAATCACCGGACAGTACGACATTGCAGTAATAATTTCGGCTCCAAATATAACTGAGATAAACACCTCGATTGACTCACTGCGCAAGATTCAAGGCGTATCGGATACAAACACGGTAATAATTCTGCGCGACGTCACCTAGCGAGATTCGGATCTGAGTTGTTGTTTTAAGCCTAAAAGTTACTGATCATCTCTGAAATTAGCCGTTTTTAGTACGAATATGTTTATAACTGGTGGGCCTAACTAGAATCTCTGCAAATGAACGACCCGAATTACTATGCGCACTTGTATAATGAGTACGACAAAAAGCCAAGAAAGATTCGCGTACTGGACAGTACGCTCAGGGAAGGGGAACAACACCCAGGCGTCACATTCACAAACAAACAGAGAATCCAGATTGCATGGATGCTAGATTATTTCGGAGTCGACCAAATTGAGATATCGCCGGTAGTATCAGAAGATCATTTCGAGGCAACCAAGACTATCATAAAGCAAGGCCTCAAAGCAGACATCGTCGCACATGTAAGAGCACTCAAGTCAGATGTGGATGTGGCACTTAAGTGTGATCCAAAATGGACTGCGACGTATCTTGGAATTTCAGATATTCATCTAAAAGACAAGCTTAGAATAACACGCGAAGAAGCACTCAGAAGAGCAGTGGAGACAGTAGAGTATGCCAAGTCCCACGGCCTCCAAATGAGATTCACAGTAGAGGATGGAAGCCGCGCAGACCCAGAGTTCTTGCTCAAAGTTTGCAAGGCAATAGAAGAAGCAGGAGTGGACAGGATCAGCCTTCCTGATACGGTTGGAATAATGCGGCCAAAAGGAATGTATAACTTTGTCAAGATGGTAAGAGAAAAAATTAAGGTTCCACTTGATGTGCACTGCCACAACGATATCGGATTTGCACTTGCAAATGCATTTGCAGGAGTAGATGCGGGAGCAGAACAAATCCACACCACAATAGATGGAATTGGAGAAAGAACTGGAATTCCATCACTTGCTGAAGTTGCAGTGGCACTCACTTACTTGTATAGGTCTCCAAATGATTTCAGGCTAGACATGCTAATGGATCTCTCAAGGCTAATTGAAGGCTATACTGGAATTCCACCGTACGACTCAAAACCTATAGTTGGCTCAACAGCTTACAAACACAAGGCGGGAACGCACCTAGCTGCCATACTTAGGAATCCTGCAGCCTATGAGCCTATTCCCCCACGCGTAGTGGGAAACAGGAGACGAATCGTATTTGGCGAGCTTGCAGGCAAGACCGGCTCTGCGTACCTAATGTCATTATTGGGCTTGGAGAAGAATGACGAGCAGGCAAAAGCAGTTGCGCTTGGACTTAAAAACCTCAGGATGGGTGACCTCCTTGAGATCCCACTTGAGGGCAAGCTTGAAAGAAAGATAATTAATGACTCAAAGGGGACTAAAGAATAACCATGGCAAAATGCACAGAATGTGATTCCGATATTTCCATCCCCCAGGATGCCGTTGAGGGCGAGTTAGTGACTTGTCCAGACTGCGGCGCAAGTTTTGAGATAACAAAATCTTCAGGCGGATTTGGGTTAAAACCAGCCCAAAGCGTTGGAGAGGACTGGGGCCAGTGAGCTCCCATATTACGGTTCTCTACGACACTATCAGGCCAGAAGAAAAAGCCCTTGTTGATGCTGCAAGCAAAAAGGGCATCAATCTTCAGATGATAGATTGTAAGAGCCTCATCTTGGATCTTGATAAGAAAGCTCCGTACGACACGGTATTGCAAAGGTGTGTCAGCTATTACAGAAACCTACATTCAACTGCAGCACTTGAGGGGATGGGTGCACATGTGATCAACTCTTTGCATTGCGGAATATATGCAGGCAACAAGCTGTTCACCCACATGCTTTTGCAAAAGGCAGGAATCAAAACTCCGTTTGTCACAGTGACGTTCTCAAAAGAGTCTGCACTTGAGGCATTAGACACACTCGGGTATCCTCGCGTGATCAAGCCGACCGTTGGAAGCTGGGGCCGCATGGTGACAAAGCTGAACAACAAAGAGTCTGCAGAAGGAATCATCGAGGAAAGAGAAAAGATGTATCCAATTTACCAAGTGCACTATTTGGAGGAATTTGTTAACAGGCCGCCACGTGACATTCGCGCAATAGTAATTGGGGATACAGTAGCAGGAGCAGTATACAGAAACTCTGCTCCGGAGAACTGGAAGACAAACACCCACCTTGGAGGAACCGCCGAGGTGTGTAAGGTGACAAAGGAGCTCGAGGACGTCTGCATAAAGGCAAAGGACGCAGTAAAAGGCCAAATCGTGGGAGTCGACCTCATGGAAAGCAACGACAAGGGACTCATAGTCCACGAAATAAACAACACCACGGAGTACAGAAACGTGGCGCGCGTGACCGGAGTAGATATTGCCGCAAAGATTTTAGAATACGCAGTAAATGCAGGAAAATAAATCAATGGACTCTTCATTTACAATAACTCCTAGATTCTCAATTAAGCTGCTAGAAAAGGCACTCAGATTGTACACACCGTCCTTGGCAGAAAAACCGATGGCTGAATTTCTGGCAGACAAGTGCGACGACTTGGGATTTGAAAACATACGCACAGATGAGGTGGGCAACCTGATTGCGACAATTGGCAGCGGCTCGCCTCGTGTGTTACTTTGTGGCCACATGGATACAGTGCCTGGCAAAGTCAAGGTGCGAAAGGAGGGTGACTTTCTTTATGGACGCGGCGCGTCGGATGCAAAGGCCCCTCTGATGGCTCTGCTTCTTGCAGCTGCGACGATTCAGAAAAACAACGGCACGATAATTTTCGTAGGTGCAGTAGACGAAGAAGGAAACGCAACTGGGATCAAGAATCTGGCAAAACAAAAGCTCGACATAGACTATGCAATATTTGGTGAGCCAAGCGGCGTCACAAACGTCACAATAGCATACAAGGGAAGAATTGCAATACATCTCAAAGTAAATGTTGGTGACTCGGCACACGCATCTGCACCATGGCTTGCAAAAAATGCAATCGAAGAGGCCACCAAGTTCACTGCAGAGCTCAAAAAACATCTAGAGGAAAACCAGGAAGGAAAATCAAAAGGTATGCTGCTTACTGCAACAATTACTGAGATCAAAGGAGGAGACAGCCATAACGTCACACCAAAAGAATGCAACACTGTGATGGACATCAGGATTCCAGTAAACATGAACTGCAAGATGATTGGAGAAAAAATCGCATCAAAGGTAAACGAGATATCAAAAAAGCAGGGAGTGGAAGCAATATACTCTGTAATTGATGAGACGGAACCGTTTGAGGCCCCGCTGGACTCGCCCCTCATCAGGGCCTTTACGCTCGGAGTAATGGATGTGGAGCACACAAGGCCTGCGCTTATTCGCAAGACGGGAACTGGTGACATGAACATCATTGGTTCACTATGGAACATCCCAGTGGTGACGTATGGTCCTGGCGACCCGCACGCCTCACACACAATAGACGAACGCGTCTCGATGAGCGAATATCTGAGAGGAATCGAAGTAATCAAAAACACACTACACCACCTAAAGCGGCTCCACGACTCAAAGAAAAGATAGCAATGTTGTGGTTTGTCGGCCTAGGCATTGGTGGGATTGATTCGCTATCTGAGAAAACAAAAAAACTGATTGCATCGGCCAACATGGTGTACCTTGAGAAATTCACAAATCCAATGTCCGAGCAGGACACAAAGATGCTAAAGGAAGCCACAAAAGGCGAATTCAAGCTTGCACCAAGGTGGCTAGTCGAGGACGGAAAAGAAATTCTCGAAAACGCAAAATCAAAGAACGTGGTACTTCTATCTCTTGGAGACCCCTACATCGCAACTACACACATCGAGCTCAGAACCAGAGCAGTGTCTGAAAAAATCAAAACTGGAACGATTCATGCATCGTCTGCGGTAACTTCAATGATTGGAGAATGTGGCTTGCATTACTACAAGGTGGGCAGAACCGTGACGATTATGAGTGGAACGCCTGCAACGAGTGCATACTACACAATCTATGACAACCTCCGGGTGGGAAACCACACAGTTGTGTTGCTGGAGTACAACCAAGATAAGGACTTCTTTTTGGATCCAAAGGACGCCCTTGAGAGCTTGCTTGCATCAGAAAAAGAGCAGACAAGAAAAGTGATCTCAGAGTCTACGTACGCCATTGTGGCATCAAGGATAGGCTCAGAAGACCAAAAGATTGTGGCAGCAAGCATCAAGAATTTGCTTGAAGTGGATTTTGGCGCACCGCCACACTCGATTGTGATCCCAGGCGCACTTCATTTTACCGAGTCTGATGCACTAAAAGCATTTGCAAGCTGTCTGGATGAGCCAGCCGACAACACCTCAAAGCTGGAAAAAATCGCATCACAGATGATGAAAAAATACATCCCTATGGTGAGGCGTGCACTGGATCAGATTACGCCATACTACAAGGACAACCCAGAGTTTGCAGGTGTGCTTGAAAACGCCGAGCTCTACATAAAAGATGCAGAAAGATTCTTTGAGCAGGGAAAAGACGAGCTTGCAATACTTTCCATTGGGTATGCAGACGGGCTAGTGGACGCACTAAGAATAGCAAAGGGAATAGAGCCAGAGCTAACTTCATAGAGTAGTTAGACGAAGAATTTGTAGTGATCCTTGTTTGGACATAATTGACAAAAGAATTCTCGGGATATTCTATGTCTGCTCGCTCACAAACGAAAAACCGTTGGATGTATGCGTCAAGCGGATGCAGCTCTCAGAAGAATACCTCGTTCAAAGATTCGACGGCCTTGTCAAAAACGATCTGATAACAAAG
>JBKBQK010000019.1:0-15415 GCA_046292705.1 Candidatus Nitrosotenuis sp.
GCAGTTGTTTCTATCTGTATTCCATTTTGCCCTTGATGCGCTTTACTTCAGCCATCTCGTCTTTGAGATGCTTGGCCAAGAGTCTTTCAGATTCTTTTTTGTGTTTCCAATATGCATTAAGAACTGCCTGCCTACTCTTTGCGCGTCTGAGGGCTATCTGGTATTTTCTGTGAATTGCAGCTACGCCTCGTACATAGCTTCCGGAGCTACTTCCCATGGTATGGTAGGATAGATTCTAATAGATAACATGATTGAGTTTATCATATTATCATAGTTGATGAGTTAAGGTTGACTAGATGTGGGTGTGCCCCTGGCAGTCTGCCGATCGTCTACCGCAGGGTTGCAGGATGCAACGCTCAAACAATAAATCCAGTGCGGGCCTATTGGTGGTACATGAGGTATTCTTGCCCAAAATGCAGCTCCCAGATACTAATTCAAAAAACCTTCAACAAAAAATTCATGATCTCATGCCAAGACTGTGGTCTGCAGGACCTAGTAGAATACACAAAAAACGTAGACGAGGTCTATCTGGAGTTTCTTGCGCGTTACGATCAGGGCGATACACCCACAAAAAAGCAGCTTGGCGTTGTGCTAAAGACTGCAGGGATTGTGCGGGACAAAAAAGAGATCGAGGATCTGATCACAGCTAACTCGCCAGATCCACTCACAAAGGAGGTTTTGTTTTCAAAAAAAGACTACATCTCGTTTTACAAGACGATAAAACAGTCGGAGCCTGAGCTTGGGGTAAAAGTAGATAATCTTGGCCTTTTGGAACCACTGGTAGCACATCTACATCAAAAAAACATCGTGAGGTTCTACAAATTCCAAGAAGAAGCAATACGGAAGATCCTCTACGGCCAAAATTTGGTAATTGTTGCACCGACTGCCTCGGGAAAGACAGAGTCCTTTGCCATACCTGTGGTGCAAAAGGCGGCAAAGGAGGCAGATGCTGGCAGGATTTTTGCCATATTTGTGTATCCTACCAAGGCGCTTTCGCGCGATCAACTACCAAAACTGCAACAGATGGCGCAGACAGTAGGCCTTAGGGTAGCAGTTTTTGATGGGGACACAAAGCAGGCGGAGCGAAGAAAGATACTTGATGAGCCACCACAAATTATTGTAACAAACTTTGATGTCTTACACTATCATATGATGTATGGTACAAAGTTTGCCACACTGTGCAGCACAGTCAAGTTTGTCATAGTTGATGAGGTGCACGTTTACTCTGGAATATTTGGCTCAAACGTCCACTACATCATAAAGCGACTCAAAAGACTGACAAGACAGATCCAGTTTGTCGCATCTTCTGCTACTTTGCAAAACGCACAAGAGTTTTGCGAGCAATTGTTTGGCACAAAGATGCACTTAGTTGTGGGCTCTGGCAAAAAAGGCCAAACAGACTTTGTGATGATCTTTCCATCGCTTAGGACACAGAGGGCACTCACAATAGATTTGCTTGAAAAGCTTGCCGCAAAAAAACACAAAACAATGGTGTTTTCAAACTCGCATCTCAATTCCGAGCTTGTCGCACTGCAGGCAAGAAAGAAAAGGATCGACATCAAGGTGCACAGAGCAGGTCTTATGGCAAACTATCGCAGCTATGTGGAAAAATTATTCAAAGAGGATAAGCTTACGGCCATATCATGCACACCAACACTTGAGCTTGGAATCGATGTAGGAAATGTGGATGGTGTGATATCTTCTACAATTCCTGTCAACCGACTGATGCAGAGGATTGGACGTGCTGCAAGAAAAGGCCAAAAAGGGTTTGCATTTTTGGCACTTGGTAACGACCCAATATCACAATACTACAGGAACCACCCAGAAGACTATTTTGTAGATGAGGAAAAACTCTACTTGGATCCAAAGAACCCATTTGTCGAGGAATTCCATGTCCTTGCAATGGCCTGCGACAAGCCGATTGCGGCACACGAGCTGCCAGAACATCAAGATGCAATCAAAAGACACCTTGAGGCCGGTAGGCTGATATCGCAGGCCGGCAGGTATGTGGCTAATTTCGATGCAGTAAAGTCGATTTTAGACGAATATAGCATACGAGGGATTGGAAAATCGATCGATATATTTTACAATGGAAAAAAGGTAGGCGACCGGGTCCTGCCTATGGCACTTGAGGAACTGCACGAGTCCGCAGTCTATTTTCTTGCAGGAACAAGGTACAAGGTAAAAGAATTCAATTATCCTGAAAAACAGTCTGCAACGCTTACTTTGTTGCCACATGATTACCCATACTATACCAAGGCGTTAACAGAGGAATGGCCTACAATTGAGACTGTATATGAAAAAAGGCAGGCTTTTGGAGTCGAGGTGTTTTTTTGCAAGCTGCATATACAAAAACGTGTATACGGTTACGTCAACATTGAGCTTGGTCAAGAAGTAAACCAAGGCCAAAAGCTCCTGCTGGAAAGACCACTTGAATATGATTTTGTCACAAAGGGTTTGGTGATCCATGCGCCAAGACCGATACATGAAATCGAAAGATCAGAAAACCCAGAGTATGTAGAGGCAAGCGGCTACCACGCGACAGAGCACCTCCTCATCGAAGGAAGCAACATGGTGACTGGTGGAGTTTCACAGGATCTAGGCGGAATATCTCTTGGAACATCAGGTCTCATCTTTGTGTACGATGGTGCAATTGGTGGCAACGGTGCAAGCAAGGCATTATACGACAGACTAGAAAAGGCCTTTGAGCGAAGCCATCTTATTGTAAAGGAATGTCCTTGCAACAATGAGGCTGGCTGCCCGCGGTGCACATTTTCGTATCGTTGCGGAAACAACAACGAATTTTTGCACAAAAAGGCCTCACTTGAGATCCTCCAGAGGATAATCAACGGAGAAAAAACAGAGATCACAGAACCAATAGAGGGAGACAGGCCGCTAGTCTAGTGCTTGAGCAGCTCCAGATTTCCGTACCTGAGGCCTTCTTCCAGAACATGGTTAATCAATTTGGAAAAGCTGACGTTTGTGTTTTCTTTCATCATCTCGTACTGTTTTTCCTTTAGCCTCTTGTTAAGCTCAATGTTCATAGAAATTGTGACTCTGGTCCAGTCTCGAGGGGCCGACATTTCAGCTATGACTCCACAAAAAACTAAAAGGTGAATGACTCATGCGCTCACCATCCATGTGTTTTTGGCCACGGGTCGCACAATGGTGTTATTTAGACATACATGAACCGTATCCAAGATTGCATTTGCGCACCCGACGCATATCTGCTCTAGTGGCTTTCTGCATTCTGAGCACTTGCGGATAAGCTCTAGTGCACCACCGCACCTCCTACAACTTTCGTCTGGCATCTTTGAACCACCTTATGCCTGACTGGAGTCTTGAGAGGATTTCTTGTTTGATATCGAGATTTTGATGTAACATATGGATCACGAAAAATGTAACACCTATTACAATATTTAATATTTTCTGTGTTTTCATGACAATTACAGGGTAAAATTACAAAAGTTTAATAATATTACATTCAAAATATTGGGACGGTGATCATAATGGCGACACCACAGATTGTCCTTCTCAAAGAAGGTACTACACAAACAAAGGGTAATGATGCCCAGAAAAACAACATAAGCGCTGCAAAACTAATTGCCGAACTCGTCAGAACTAGCCTTGGCCCACGCGGTATGGACAAGATGCTAGTTGACACACTAGGAGACGTGACCATCACAAACGACGGTGCGACCATCCTCAAAGAAATCGACGTGCAGCATCCGGCTGCAAAGATGATGGTTGAAATCAGCAAGGCAACAGACAGCGAAGTCGGAGATGGCACGACATCTACAGTTGTTCTTGCTGGCTCTCTTTTGGAAAAAGCAGAAGAGCTGATTGGCAAAAACGTACACCCAACTGTAGTAGTCGACGGCTTCAAAAAAGCAGCAGAAAAGGCAATTGCAGAGCTTCGACAAATAGGCATCAAAGTCGATCCACTGGACAAGAAGTTTCTAAAAAAGGTCGCAGTGACTACGCTTGCATCCAAACTGGTGTCTTCAAACGCTGAAGAGCTTGCGGATATTGTAGTCGATGCGGTCTTGTCCGTTGCAGAAAAAGTTGGTGACAAGTACAAAGTAGACATTGACAACGTCAAAGTCGAAAAGAAGGGCAGCTCCTCGATTAGAAACACCGAATTGATCCATGGTATAGTCTTGGACAAAGAGGTGGTTCATGGCGGGATGCCAAAGAGAGTAGAGTTCGCAAAGATCGCACTACTTAACGCACCACTTGAAATTGAAAAGACAGAGTTTGATGCAAAGATAAACATCAACTCGCCTGAGCAAATGCAGGTATACATCGACGAAGAAAACAAGATGCTCAAAAAACTTGTAGACAAGATTGCACAGTCTGGCGCAAATGTAGTTCTTTGCCAAAAAGGCATCGACGATATGGCACAGTACTATCTTGCCAAGGCAAACATACTTGCCGTCAGAAGAATCAAAGAAAGTGATCTGACCAAACTGTCCAAAGCAACGGGTGCAAGGATTGTTACCAACATCAACGAGCTGACAGATAAGGACTTGGGTTCAGCAAAACTAGTAGAAGAAAGACAAGTCGAGTCCGACAAATGGGTCTTCATCGAGGGTTGCAAGAATCCAAAGGCAGTGTCTATTTTGGCTCGTGGTGGCTCGCAGCGAGTAGTCGACGAGGTCGAGCGCTCAATCCATGACGCTTTGATGTCTGTTAAAGACGTCGTAGAATACCCACACATCCTAGTAGGTGGAGGCGCACCCGAGACACGGGTTGCCTCGAGGTTACGCGAATGGGCAAACTCACTTGAGGGACGCCCACAACTAGCAGCGCAAAAGTTCGCAGAAGGACTTGAGACCATTCCTCTGGTTTTGGCAGAAAACGCGGGAATGGATCCACTTGACACACAGGTGCAGCTCAGATCAAAGGGCACTACGGGAAAGGCTACATATGGAATCGATGTCCTCAATGGTAAGGTAGCTGACCTAGAAAGCCAAAACGTCTACGAGCCGCTTGCTGTCAAAGAACAGGTCATCAATGCAGCAACAGAAGCTGCGTGCATGATTCTGCGAATCGATGATGTTATCGCGGCATCAAAATCCAGCTCCAAACCACCAAGTAGCCCACCCGGCATGGGCGGCGACATGGGCGGAATGGACATGTAACTTTTCTTTTTTTCTTTTTTTGTCTGAGAATTAATTAAGAAGCAAAAAGCACAGAAATTATGCAAAAAGTAGCTCTAGTTACCGGAAGCTCAAGCGGAATTGGGTTTGAGACTGCATTGGCTTTAGCAAGGGAGGGCTACTACACATATGCCACAATGAGGAATACAAAAAAATCCGGCCCACTTTTGGAGATTGCAAAAAAAGAAAACCTACCAATATCTATAATAGAATTAGACGTAGACAAGCCGGAATCGATCAAAGCTGCAGTGTCCCAAATCATCAAAGAAAAACAGAGAATAGATGTTCTGGTAAATAATGCCGGTTATGGTATTTTTGGATGTCTTGAGGATCTCACCATTGAGGACTTGAAGGCGCAGTTTGAGACTAACTTTTTTGCAATTGCACGTATGATCCAAGAAATCGCACCAATCATGAGGCAGCAAAAGGAAGGTTGTATAGTAAATGTGAGCTCAGTTGCAGGGCGGATTGGCTTTCCAGGAACGCCTGCTTATATCAGCTCCAAGTTTGCCTTAGAGGGTTTGAGTGAATCTCTGAGATATGAGTTGTCACCATTTGGCATAAAAGTCATAATTATAGAGCCTGGAGTAATCAAGACCAATTTCTTTGATTCCATGAAGATGGCAACACCCAAACCTGATTCGCCATACAAGGATATGACACACAAGGTAGTATCTGGAATCAAGATGATGGCAGAGATGGGCACGCCTCCAAAAGAGGTGGCTTCTGTAATAGTTAAGGCCTTAAAGGAAAAAAACCCGCTCCCAAGATACCCAGTGGGGAACGACGCAGTAATGTTTTTGGAAGCAAAAAAGTTGAAGACTGACATTGAGTTTGAAAACTATCTAAAGAAGGAACTTTTTTGACTGGTTAAATTATTATAGCCAGAAAAGTCAGATTTTGTCAAAGTCTGCAAATTAGACCACAAAATGATGAATTATGAAATGGAGAACGCTAGAACATAATGGAATAATATTTCCACCCGATTTTGAGTCAAAGGGCATCTCTATTAAGATAAAGGGTCAGCCAGTCAAGCTGAATCTCTTGCAGGAGGAAATGGTATACCAATGGGCAAAGAAAAAGGACACACCATATGTGCAAGATGCCGTGTTTCAGAAGAACTTTGTCGCAGATTTTGCCGTCACGTTTGATGGCAAATACAAGGGCTTAACCATATCAGATATTGATTTTTCTGATGCTTTCAAGCTTGTAGACAAGGAGAAGGATGCTAAACTGCTCATGACAAAGGAGGAAAAAAAGACGCTTGCACAAAAAAGAAAAGAATTGCGTGAAAAAATGAAATCAATATACGGCAAGGCAATCCTCGACGGACACGAAGTCGAAGTAGCAAACTACATGGCAGAGCCACCAGGTATTTTCATAGGACGTGGAGATCACCCAATGCGTGGCAAATGGAAGCCAAAGATTACTCAAAAAGATGTCACGCTAAACTTGGGTGAAAACGCAAAGGTTCCGCCTGGGAACTGGGGCAAGATAGTACATGACCATGACTCTATGTGGCTTGCTTGTTGGACCGACGCTCTGTCTGGGAAGATAAAATATGTCTGGCTTGCTGACACTGCAGGACTCAAACAGGAGCGAGACCAAGCAAAATACGACAAGGCAGCAAAGCTTGGCAAGGAGATCAAAAAAGTAGAAGAAAAAATAATTGCAGCAATGAAGGACAAGGATCCAAAGGTTGCCAAGATTGCCACTGCATGTTATCTGATTTATAGAACCTCGATGAGAGTAGGAGACGAAAAAGACCCAGACGAGGCAGACACGGTAGGCGCAACAACGCTAAGAAAAGAACACGTCAAGCTTGATGATAAAGGAATTCACTTTGACTTTTTGGGAAAGGACAGCGTGCGCTGGGAAGAGACTATACCTGCACAAGGAAATGATACGATACTTTACGAGAACATCAAAAAGCTGGTCTCAAACAAAAAGCCAAGTGATGAAATATTTGATGGCATCACATCAAGGCATGTCAACGCCTTTTTGGGCGGTATAGTAAAGGGGCTAACTGCCAAGGTGTTCAGAACTTATCTGGCCACAACTGAGGTCAAAAGGTACCTATCTGAAAAGCTGGACGTCAAGAACAAGTCAGAAAACGAAAAACTCTACATCGCAAAGATGGCAAACCTTCAGGCCGCAATCATGTGTAACCACAAACGCACCATTCCAAAGAACTTTGAGGCAACACTTGAAAAAAAACGTGAAACTCTCAAAAAACTCAAAGATATAGTACCAAAGACTGACAAGCAAAAGGAAAAACTAAAGGAAAGGGAAGAGAAATTGAAGCTTGCAATAGATCTACAAGAAAAAACGCGTGATTACAATCTTGGTACTTCGCTTCGAAATTATATCGATCCGCGTGTCTTCAAGGCTTGGGCAAATGAGGTAAAGGCAGACTGGGAGAAGCTGTATACCGCTTCGCTTCAACGCAAGTTCCTGTGGGTCAAAAACGTGAACGCCAAGTGGAAAGATATTGTAGTCCAGTAAGTCACAGTTTTGTGCCGCATCTTGGGCAGTAATTGCCGTTTGAAGTAAGGCCGCACATTGGACAGGCTTTATTTGAGATCTTAAAGAATCTGATAAATGGTACAAAGATTAGCGGCAAGAAGAAGAAAAAGAATCCGTACTGCAACAGAAATAAGGAAATTACTATTGATGCTATTGCGGATATGGCAGTAAGTGTCCAGCCCGACAATCTCATGCTTCTATTTGGCGACATCAAAATAATATTGTAATTTTTGTTCCCAGAATCATTTATTTGCGTCATGAAGTTAGGCGTCATTGTGCCGGGGTAGCTCAGCCTGGTTAGAGTGCCAGTCTTTCTATCCTCCTATAAAGGGCAATACTCATAATCTGGAGGTCGTGGGTTCAAAACCCACCCCCGGCACTACACAAAAAGTACAAAACCCCGCCATGCCTATACAATCACTGTGGCTGAAAAGCAATGGATTAGATGTTCCTGTTACATCTTATGCTATGTTTGTTGAATAAACCTCTAGCCGTAAATTGGGTTGCTGAATTATGAAAGTCTTCATCAGCCATGCTTTTGCAGACGAAGTGCTTGCATTTGCACTCAAAAACATCCTCATGGAAAGGGGAATCAAAGTGTTTTTGGCTCAAGAAAAACCAGACTTTGGAACTCAACTACCAGACAAAATTCTAAATGCTCTTGCTGATTCTGATTAGGTTAAGGTTTTTGTTTTCTTGAGGATCTAAATAGGCATATTTAGGCACGTTATTTGACATCTAGTCTGACATATTCTAAAGGGTTCGGGCTTTGTCGCTCGCATTTGTAAATGATTAGTTTTGGGATCAGTTGGATGTACTTCGGATAAGTTATTTGAAAATGGAATGATGTGCGATGCTATCTATTTGGCTATAATTCCAATGTCCATGTGATTATTCATCATGGACATCATAGATTTGCCAGAGGGTATGGCGTGAGTATGCATTGTATAGTAACCTTTTTTGTCCGGAGTGAATTTCACTAAGTATTTCCCATCACCTATATTTTCAGCTTCTACCATATTATCCATCATTGACATCATGTTCATCATGCCTCCCTTCTCCATCATGGCCATTGGACCTCCTTCTTCTATGTGAAGTATTACATCTGCGTTATCAAGCGGCTTGTTTGTTTTCTTATCTTTCACCAACAAGATGATGCTTGATTCTTTACCTACAGAAGCAACTTGTCCTGATTTTGCCGTGATTATGACATCTTTAGGTACACTATTCATCATTGATTGACACATTTTCGCCATTGATGACATTGAGCTTTGTTTCTCGGCATAAACGATTTCTGAAGACACTGCAACATAAGTCAAGATTGCTCCCACTATGGACAAAGCTAAGAATACAGCAGATTTTATTTTCAATTCTACTTTAGTGTATGTTCAAAGGCATATTTGAAAGGATACGTTTACAATTGTAAAGATTTCTCTTTATCTATGACATATTCACTTAGAAAGCCATGGCAACTGATCCCGTCTGTAAAATGGAAGTGGATGAAAAGAGCTCACCGACATCAAGACATGAAGGAAAAACATACTACTTTTGCTGCCCCTCATGCAAAAATATGTTTGAAAAAAATCCTGCTAAATACATCTAAAGAGATTAAAATTTCAAAGCTCTTTGTTGGTAGCAATCAAATCCCACGTTTTTCCGTCATCTCTGCTGGAGTATACTTCCTGGAACCCCTTGGGGGAATATCCGGCAACATAGATTATTTTATTTTCTGAATCAACGGCAATGCTTGTAATTGTCAGATCGGGGCTGTTGATCTTCTCCCAAGTATGTCCAAGATCTGCTGATCTTGAAAGACCGGATTCTTCAGTGGAGGTATAGAGAACTTTGTTTTCATCAAAGGTCAAGGCAAAGACCAGCTGATCACTGTATTGCTCGATCTTTGTCCAAGTGTTTGCTCCGTCTTTGGACTGGTAAATTCCATTTCCTGTACCTGCAAATATCAAATTCACATCAGTTGGCGAAATTGCTAGCGCTGAAACATATTCTGGAGGATCCAGTTTCTGCCAGTTCAATCCAGCATCATTAGTTTTGAACAATCCTCTTCCCGCACTATCAAAACCGATTATCACGTTAGGATCAGATTTGCCCACCGACATTGCGTGAAAATCAACAGGCGGATCAAGAATAGTTGCTACCTGTTGCCATGTCTTTCCGCCATCTGTGCTTTTGATTAGCCCAGTGTTTCCTCCAGTTGCAGGATGACCGCTTGCGTACAGAGGAACTCCTTGAGAATACGGCGCATTAAATGCCATGTAATCTGCTCTTCTTTCATCCACCTTTGCCGGAGGCCCACCATTTACACTTTGATAGAAATCACCATGGGTTGCAATGTACAAAATATTTCTATCTGCGGGGTCAATTCCCAAACCGTGGATATGGCGCCAAAAAACGGTTCTGGGATTAGTTTTTGCGTCTTCAGTTTTGACGACTTGATTTTGCGTGCTTAGTGTTATGCCAATAATAACAGCGGCAATAGCAATTGCGCCGATTATTATCTTAAGTTGACGTTTCTGCATGGTCATGTAATTTGTCACCACTGGTCTATCGCATAAAACACTTTTTCCAAATCACAGATTGTTTTTCAAACAATGGTGCAACATGTTTTTATTCTTAACAACAACCGCCAGAGTGGTCTCGTCTTTCTCTTCTTCGTTCCTCGTTTAGTCTTTCTTCTTCTCTTATCTTAGATGCGAATTTCTCTGCGTGTTCCTCACAGCATAGAAACTGTCCAAATCTCTTGATTGCAGTTTCCTTTTTGACGTCGACTCCACAAACTTGGCAGTGTTTTGAAAATCCGAACATGAGTAGTAATGAAACTGAGGCGTATTTTAATACAGTAGTTTACAATTGTAAAATGAAGATTTAGATATACGAAGGAGGGATTAAGTGCATGCCGTTCAAGCTAGATAAAATTGACATTGCAGTTCTGCAATCACTGATAGCCGACGGGAGAAAATCCTTCAGACAGATATCGAGAGAAACAAAGATCAGTACCCCTACGGTCAAAGCAAGGTATGAGAGGCTTGTGAGAATAGGCCTGATAAAAGCAGTTGTGCCATTGATAGATACTGGTCTGCTGGAAAAGAACACAGGCAAAAAACTTGACTACGTACGTCAGAAGGCAATCCATAACCACAGTGTCAAAATCGATGAAGATATGCTGGTTAAGATGGCATGCGACTATTGCGAAGGTCCTGTTCACGAAAAACCTCACATTTTGAAAGTTGGCAATTTTGAACGCTTTTTCTGCTGTCCTTCCTGCAGAACCTTGTATAAAGAGAAATACAAATACAAAATTCAGTCTCTTTCAGCAGCCTCTGTATAACTGGGATTTTTTACAATTGTAAACAAGCGTATTAAAATATCGCCTACAAAATGATTTTGTGATAGCATGTGGTGTCTGGCCTGCAATAGTAAAAATCTTTCAAAAAAGAAAATCGTCATCATAGCTTTGATTGTAAGTGCGATTGGGGGCGCTCTTTATTACTCCTTCACAATCAATCCAGCAATTACTCTTGCAGTCCTCCCCATAATTCTTCCACTCTTAGGTTGTATGGTCATGTGTGGGGTTATGGCCGGTGTGATGTTTCTTTCTGGACGTCTTTCGAAAAAGTCAGATGGAAAATCACAACATTCTTGTTGCTCGAACCAATCGGAACAAATGAAAAAATCAATGAGGTCAGAAACTTTCGTTAGCGATAAAAAGAATACAAAATCCTAGCTTTTGTAATGCGAATAATTTTACAATTGTAAACGACTGTATTAAAATAAGATACAAATGATACCCCTTCTATGAATTACGCAAAACCAGAAGTATTGGTAGATACTCAATGGGTTTCAAAAAATCTCCAAAGTGAAAAAGCAAAGATAGTAGAAGTTGATTACGATCCTGAGAATGGATACAGAAAAGGTCACATAGATGGTGCCACACTAATTTGGTGGAAACGTGACATAAACGACCCTATTACGAGAGATATCATTAGCAAGAGTCAGTTCGAAGATCTGATGAAAAGAAACGGTATTGCGGAAAATAGTGAAGTTGTTCTTTACGGCGATTTTAACAACTGGTTTGCCGCATTTGTGTTTTGGGTCTTCAAG
Organism: Candidatus Nitrosotenuis sp.; assembly: GCA_046292705.1. Classification (GTDB taxonomy): domain Archaea; phylum Thermoproteota; class Nitrososphaeria; order Nitrososphaerales; family Nitrosopumilaceae; genus Nitrosotenuis. The sequence continues at coordinate 11,808 of JBKBQK010000019.1, forward strand.
TATTACGGACACAAAAACGTCAAGATAATGAACGGAGGCAGAAAGAAATGGGAACTAGAGAAAAGGCCGTACACTACAGAAGAACCACAGATTGCGCCGACAAATTATGTTGCGCTACCTCCAGACGAGGGACTGCGCGCATATCTGTTTGATGTAAAGAGAGCACTAGATAAGAAAGACACGGTCTTAGTTGATGTGAGATCGCCAAAAGAGTTCACAGGTGAAATTACGGCTCCGCCGGAATACCCAATGGAGCATGCGCAACGAGGAGGTCACATCCCAGGGGCACAGAACATTCCTTGGGCAACTGCCGTAAACGATGCAGACGGAACATTCAAGTCGGTTGCAGAGCTGCAACAAAATTATGTACCAAAGGGAATAACACCGGACAAGGAAATCATTTGCTACTGCAGAATCGGTGAACGTTCATCACATTCTTGGTTCGTACTCAAGTATTTGCTTGGTTACCCCCAAGTCCGTAACTATGACGGATCATGGACAGAGTGGGGCAACATGATTGGAAACCCCGTAGAAAAATAAATTGAACCAAGAACTCCCGATCTTAAAGAAAGGCTCCTTTTACACGATACGTGATGCGCAAGAAGATCTCATTATGGAAGACAGAACAAAGCGCGGTCTAACAGTAAGGGAAAAATCGCTTGATGAAAAACTTCAGGTACTTGCAGACAAGGGGATGATCCATGACATGGACGGAATAGGGCACTGGGTTTCAATTAGGTGGTACTTTCCAAAAAAAGAGTACGACCTCCAAAAGGTACTGGTTCACGCAGAGGATATGGAAAAAAGGTACACTGAGCTTCGTGAGCTTACCTGTCCGGACGATAACGACTAAAGAAGATTTTTAAGTAATCCGAACTCAAATCAGCTATATGTCACTTTTACTAAAAGATCGAGTTTACACCATGGAGTCCCCGACCGCAAAAAGGGGAGTCTATCCTTTACATGGCTACAAACTTGGACTGTATCGCTTACCGATCAAGCTTGAAGACCCAGCAGAGATGAAGTCGATAGTTGAGGGCCTAAAGAAGACCTTCATGATGGACACGTTTGCTGACAGAGTCTATGCTACGTACACTTGGACTGAAGAAAATATGCCAGACCCGCATGCAAAGGGATACGAAAAGGTGGATCTCTCAATCACGGTTGAAATCGTCACAGGCGAGGTAGTCGATATAATTTACCAGATATTCCCCATTGAAAAGTTCGGCGACCCACAGTGGGTAAAGGACTATCGCAAAAAGGCAGACTATTACGCAAAGATGGTAATTGACACGATTCTTCGAAACACGATTCTTGCAGACAAGATGGTTGAGAGCCTCATGAAGACAGAAAAGCTAGAGCAGGAAGCAGCTGTAAAGAGGCTAGAAGAGCTCACACCACTTGCAAAGATAGTTCCAAACGCAAAACCAAAACCAAAGGTAGAAGCACCACAGGGAGTGGCTGCAACTGCACAAGCAGAAGCCATCGAGGTGCCAGAAGGCGCAAAGCCTGGACCGATCGACGTCGACTACAAATCGCACATGCCGCCAAGCGCACCGTTTATCGTGCCGTCAAACAAAAACGTCATCAAGACATGGGGTAGAAAGGGAACAGATAACACGATATTGGGTGTGTGGGGAGAATTTGTCGCAGTAGATTTCGATATCTGTGTTGCAGATGGGGCGTGCATAGATGCGTGCCCAGTTGGTGTCTATGAGTGGTTTGACACACCAGGAAACCCAGCGTCTGAGAAAAAGCCACTGATGGCAAGAGAGCCTGATTGCATATTTTGCTTGGCATGTGAGGGAGTATGTCCACCGCAAGCGATCAAAATCTTTCAGAGAAAATCATAGAAGTCATAAATAGGTAGCCGCAACTGAAAAGACGATGGCAGTAAATCCATTTACTCAATTTGTCTTTGATATTTTCATAATTTCTGCGATCTTGCTAACCGCGTACACCTTCAACTTTTATTATCTTGCATTCATCTCATTTAGGCGCAAAGACAAGTATCAAGTCGCGCCTCTTGGGACTCCGTCTGTGACGATTCAGCTTCCAATATACAATGAGAAATACGTCGCAGAAAGACTCGTAGACGCAGTTTGTGCAATGGATTACCCAAAAGACAAAATGAAGATAATGGTTCTTGATGACTCTGATGACGACACAACCGATTTGTTGCACAATGTAGTAAACAAGCACAAAAAAAATGGCTTTGATATAATTCACATCAGGAGGGGGACGCGACGAGGATACAAAGCAGGCGCACTCAAGTACGCTATGACTCTTACCAACACCGAATATGTGGCAATCTTTGATGCAGACTTCATTCCACCGTCTTGGTTTCTAAAAAGGGCAATCCCGTACTTTGCAAAACCAAACATAGGGCTGGTTCAGTGCAGATGGGGGCACATCAACGAGAATTATTCTGCAATGACTCAGGCGCAGGCACTCAGCCTTGACTTTCATTTTCTTGTAGAACAAAAAGCCAAAAGCAACTCAAAGATGTACATGAATTTCAATGGAACAGCGGGGATATGGAAGAGAGATTGCATAGAGGACGCCGGTGGCTGGCATACATCAACACTGGTCGAAGATCTAGATCTAAGCTACAGGGCTCAGATGAAAGGCTGGAAATGCCTCTTTATTGAAGACATCGTAGTTGAGGCAGAACTCCCAGTACAGATGAATGCTGCAAAAAGACAGCAGTTTAGGTGGGCAAAGGGCGCCATACAATGCGCAGTTAAACTGCTTGGCGACATACTGATAAAAAGGCACATACCGTTTGAGGCAAAGATACAGGCGTTTGTACAACTGACAAGGCACATTGCGTATCCGCTCCTCTTAATTCAGTTTTTGGCACTTCCGGTTTTGCTTGCGGCAAACTTTAACTTGTATGTGGTAAAGTTTGTTCCGGCAATTACGATTGCGACCTATCTTGCAATGGGGCCGTTTGCGTACCTGCTTGTCATCTATAATCTGTGGGGAAGGAACTGGAAACAAAAGGCAAAGATACTTCCGTTCTTGCTAATTTACGCAGCGGGCCTTTCGGTCAACAACACAGTTGCAGTATTTGACGGCCTCTTTGGCAAGAAGAACGAATTTTTGAGGACGCCAAAGTACGGCATCACAAAGAGATCAGACGACTGGAGAGACAAGGCATATAACCTTCCATTCACAAAGACGACGCTTTTGGAGATCTTTTTTGGAGTCTATGGTATGATCGGCATACTCATCGCGATATTCTCAAAGAATCCTGTCTTTGCGCCAATCATTGGAATACCGACAATAGGGTTCTTTTATGTGGCGTACCTGAGTCTGTCACACTCAAGATTTAAAAGAAATAAATCAAGCAAGCAAAGAACAAGGGCGGAACGAATGGCAGACAACTACTACAGAGGAGCGGTAATAGGAATGTTCGCAATAATTATTTTTGGAGCGTACATGGCGTACAACGGCTACAAGACGGATGTCTACCCACTGGATCTCTCACGTGGTGCGCTGGACAGAATTGCGGCAGGCGGCGATCCACAGTCTATGCTTCAAGACCTCAACGCCATAAAGACGTACTTGCCAAAAGAGGGCAACCCCGTGTGGATCTTCCCAAC
>JBKBQK010000020.1:0-15069 GCA_046292705.1 Candidatus Nitrosotenuis sp.
GTTCTCAAAGATAGTCACATATGAGCATCACAAGAGGTACGTGCATGACTCCCCCTCTCTAACAATAAAGAAGATTTTGATTCTTGGTGGAGGCTTTGCTGGAATTAACGTACTAAAAAAAGTCCAGGATACATTTGAGAAAAACGTAGATGTGCAAATCAGCCTTGTAAGTGAAGATAATTTTTTCCTCTTTACTCCAATGCTGCCTGAGATATCATCTGGGGTCATAGAACCAAGGCATATTGCAACTCCAATCCGAACGTTCTGTAAGCGAGCTAGGTTTTTTGAGGCCGAAGTTATACAAATTGATCTGAAAGAAAAAAATGTGACGATCTCAAGACCTTTTGACAAAAAAACAAGGACACTTGATTATGACTATCTGGTTCTGGCCCTTGGCGGGAGAACTAATTTCTTTGGAAACAAAAATCTTGCAAAATATGCCTTGACAATTAAAACCCTTGGAGATGCAATGTCTATAAGAAATCACATAATCACAATGCTAGAAAGTGCAGACCAGGAAGATGATCCACATGTTAAGGAAAAGTTTCTCACATTTGTAATTGTTGGAGGAGGGCTTGCCGGAATAGAGATTTCAGGGGAAATAAATGATTTCATAAAAGAATCAGTAGAGCACTTTTACCGTAACATAGAACTAGACAAAATCAAAGTAATCTTGGTTTCTGGCACGGCGAGAATCCTCTCAGAATTAGGAGACGAACTGAGCGCATTTGCAACAAAGTCGCTTGTTGATGGAGGAATTAAAATTATCAGCAGCCTAAAAGTTTCTGACGCAGGTCCAGATTACGTTGTTCTTGAGGATGGAACAAAGATTGAGACAAACACACTGGTGTGGGCCGGAGGCGTGGCAGTAGATGACATTATAGCGAAATTAGAGTGTCACCATGACAAATCAGGAAGGCTTGTAGTAGATAAATATCTGAGAATTCCAGGATATCCTAATGTATATGCACTTGGCGACTGTGCCATAATACTTGATCCGATAACAAAGAAACCATATCCGCAGACTGCCCAACATGCAGTAAGAGAGGCAAAAATAGTAGCAAATAACCTAATTTCCTCAATTCATGACAAGCCAAGCTATCAAACATTTTCATACATCGGCAAGGGAACAATGGCAAAAATTGGAAAACGAAACGGCGTAGCACTACTATTCAATCACAAAATACACGGTCTTTTTGCTTGGTTTGTGTGGCGCCAATATTATTTATCAAATCTTCCATCAAACTCCAAAAAATTTAGAGTTGCCCTTGACTGGGCAGTTGATTTTTTTGCAAAACGTGATATCAAACGACTCAGAAACCTAAAAGAAAAGGAAAACTAGCAGATTAAAACAAATCTGTAACAGTTCAAGATACTGCTTTTTAGCGACCAATACAACAAATGACTATGTCAAAGTCAATCGTTGAAAAAAAGCAGGAATTAGAGCAAACCGAAAATATCTCAGTCTGTGATGTTTTCAAGGAAAGTACTACTGCAATAATTGAAAAACTAGAGTCCCAAGTCCCGCTTTATTTGCAAAATTATTCTGACTTGTATATGGAATATCTCAAGTCGATTGATAACATGTTTGGAACCTGCTATATTTCTCAGAAAGAATTTTTTGACAAGCTAGGCATTGATCAAAATACACTCAAAGCCAGCAAAGATCTCTGGAAAACTGCAACTGATCTATTTCTCACACAAATAGACATGGCGATGAATTTCCAAAAGTTGTATGTAAAAACAAGAATTGAGACAATCAAGTACTTTAATCAAAACACAACATTACTGATGAATAACTATGCAAAAATGCTAGGACAACTTAACGAATTATCCGAAAAATAATCATACGTATGATTTTCATATGATATACGCCCTTCCAAAAACCGAGATAAAGGCAGTTTTTGCTAAAGTTGGGAATCACAACATTAGGTATCTTGAAAGTGGCAACTCTGACAGAGTAATTATACTTCTTCATGGTCTCGGCGCCTCTGCAGAAAGATGGTTGCACGTTATGCCATATCTGGCTGAACGTTATCGAGTTATAGCACCAGACATTGTTGGTTTTGGCCGAAGTGACAAACCAACCGTAGACTATACCGTTGAATTTTTCTCAAAGTTTCTTGACGACTTTATTAATCATATTTCTGCTGAAAATCCAATCCACATAATGGGATCATCGTTAGGGGGCCGCATAGCAATAGAGTACGCAATTCAAAATGCACACAATATCGAAAAAATGATTCTATGTGCGCCTGCTGGAATCAACGAAGAGCCTACTGAGGCATTACACTCTTACATTCAGGCTGCACTACATCCCGCAATCGAAGATGCAAAAAAAGCATTTTTGATGATGGCGGGAAACAACAGAGTGATTGAACAAGATGTCGTTTCGGATTTTGTTAATCGAATGTTATTGCCAAATTCGAGGCTATCATTCATGTCGTCTTTGTTGGGATTGAAAAAGTCAACTCTGACCCCGGAAAGACTTGGGAAAATTTCAAACCCTACACTTATCATCTGGGGGAAAGATGATAAGGTAATTCCAATAAAAAATGCTACCAAGTTTTCCACATCAATAAAAAATTCAAGGTATTTGGAGATGGAAAAGTGCGGTCACACTCCATTTGTGGAAGAGCCCGAATTGTTTTCAAAACTGGTCTTGCAATTTTTATCTGAGAAATAAGCTTTATGCTGTCGTGATCTTCATCTAATGATATGGTTAGTCAAAAACAGGATTTTTAAAATATTATGATGATTTTTCGTCAGGTAGTGTTGATGATGAGTCTGACATTTCTGATTCCTTTCTTTCATTGATTATCCCAACCAATTCCTTTAACAGTTTCTGTTCTCTTCTTTTTGTTTTGAATCTGTTTATGCCATACATCATTGGGCCTGCAGTAGCTGCACCCATTCCCATCCCAATCAACATCGATTCTGTCTGAGTTGTTTTCCCCGTTAGATGAAATGCTATTAAAATCATCACGAAAAAACTAAGAACCAATAATGAAATTTTTAACGTCTGTATCAACTTAGTGCTTATGTTTTAGCAATTTATTTAACATTATTTCCAATTTACATGGGCATGTTTTTAACAAATTCGTAATTTAGAGATAAATATTTTTGTATCGTAAAATCAGTCGATTATTTTAACACCCTTCCAAAACGCAATATGGTTTTTAATTTTTTTAGCAGATTCAGTAGGTTCAGAATAGTACCATGCAGAATCTTCGTTGGTCTTGCCATTAACAACAATCGAATAATAGCTTGCTACTCCCTTCCAGCTGCAAGTTGTTTTGGTGTTGGTTTTTTTGAAAAACTCTGCTTTGATTGATTCTGGAGGAAAATAGTGGTTTCCTTCCACGATTATCGTCTTGTCGCTTTCTGCAAGAGTCGTATCATTCCAAACTGCTTTCATAGAATCATATTGTATAATGGGTGTTAAACATTTTTCATTGAATTGTTCAAGGAAAACTGTAATACATCAAGCTAGGATATAATAGAAAATAACGTTCTAGTGAAAATTTAACCATTCAAGAATAAACTTTTATTCTAATTTGATTGAGACAAATTTATGAAATTATTTGGACGAAGGCAACAGAATCTACTTCCAGTTTGCAGCGTGTGAGGGATGGAATTTGCAGATGTCGAAAGAATGACTAGACATATGGTTAAAGCACATTCTAGACCATGTAAAGATGGCGGATGCGGCTGCAAATGATTGTAACTGTTAAATTTTTTCTTGAACCATGTTAGACTATTTTTAAAAGACATCACATTACAGTATGATTATGAATCAAACATGTCCTGATTGCAATCATGAAAAGAATCAGTGTGACTGCATGTGTTGTTGTTCAATCTCAAAAATAGGTTGTCCAAGCTGTATTGTGCCTGTACTGTGTTATCGTCAAATTAAAAAACTGACTCGGAAGATAAAGGCAAAAAAGGCTAGCAATACATTAGAAAAATAACTTTCCATCATTTAATGGAGAGCAGGATAAGACCAAAGTATCTCTGCTGATCAGACCAGATTGTTTTGATCTTAAAGCCGGCATTTTTTGTAAGCGCCTTTATCTGAGGAATGGTATATTTGTACGAATACTCTGTCCTGATTTTTTCACCTCTTACTAGTTTTACTGACAGATCTATGCCTTTTATGAGGATGTTTTGGTCAGTTTTTGCCCGTAGGTGCATTTCAATTCTTTTTTGAGCAGAATTGTAAAACGCCACATGATCAAAGTTTGATAGATTAAAGTTTGCACCGAGTTCCCTGTTTATTCTGGCAAGGACATTTAGATTGAATTTTTTTGTAATTCCTTGTGAGTCATCATATGCGCGTTCCAAGACTTTAATGTCTTTTACCAAGTCTATCCCAAGAAGAAAGAGATCCTCAGCATTCATGGATTTGCAAATTCTTTTAAGAAATTCAGTACCGCTTTTTTTATCAAAATTGCCAAAACTTGATCCAAAGAAAACTATTATTTTCTTGCCTTTCAGATTTTTTAATAATTTTAACCCATCCTCATATTGATCAACGATTCCTGTTATTTTCAGGTTGGAAAATTCGTCTTGTAGCTTCTCAGCGCTTTCATGAGTGATGTCTGATATGTCAATTGGGTAATATTGTACTTCATTTTGACTTTCTGACAAAATCTCAAAGAGAAATCTTGTCTTTGTTGCCGAGCCGCTCCCAAGCTCAACAACTGCATGAGTGGAAAGATAACCTGCCAAGTCGTTTTTTATCGAAGAAAGTATCTCAATTTCCTTTCTGGTTAGATAATATTCAGGAAGATTGCAAATCTGCTCAAATAATTGGGAGCCCTTTATGTCGTAGAAATATTTTGACGATATGAATTTGTTCTTTCGTGTCAGGCCATATGCTATATCTGACGCAAATTCGTCCTGTTTTTTATCAAGTGACTTTAATAAAACACAGTTTGGACCGACACACGTAGTCACATATTGATATGTATTGGAAAGGCCTGTCATTTTCTTTTCTAGTATGGAGTTCCTTTTTTTCTTTGGTTTGTAAAAGCCTCAAGATACCAATCAAATTCGTCCAAGAATCGTTTTACCTGTTGTTCATATTGAATATCGACTAGATTTCCTTCTTTATCAAAGACATTTTGAACAAATGGCACTGCAAGAGACGATGGAATCGATGGTGAACCAAGTTCTGCAAAAATCTGTCTCAGATGCTGGCATGCATTGATTCCACCAAATCTGCCAACAGAATATGAAACAATTGCCGAAGGCTTGAAAAAATATTCTTCCAAAAAATAATCAAGTGTGTTTTTTAGTGCAGATGACGTACTGTGATTATATTCGGGAGTGATCGGCACATAACCATCTGAATCTTTTACCATGTTTTGAAGACTTTTGATTTTTGATGGTGGAGATGGCATCTCTTTATACATTCTATCCAAGAGGGGCAAATCCAATTCCATTGGATCTATGAAAAAAACTTTATGGTTTCGAGTCTCAAGTTTTTTTTGCATCCATCGGGCAACTTTGATTCCATTTCTATCTTGCCTTACTGAACCTACAAAAAGCGCAATCTTGGATAATCTTATCACCCTAAACGAATGCGCATATGTCAGATTGGGAATAATGCCTTGCGATTATGTTTACAATGAAACGATTTGTGTGCATCTTCATTTCTATCTAATTATTGTATATTAATCAGATCTTGAACAGATAAAGAAGATTTTGAATTGTAAGACGCGTTGTCTTGGAATTAAAGACAATAAATAAATGATTAACTAAGACAGAGTTGCACCATTGCTCTCAATAATCTCACTTGCTGAAGAATTCAAGACTATGCGTTCAAACACACTGAGTCTTGTTGAGACCCTGGAACCTGATGACTATGTGGTACAAACAGCGCCTTTTGTCAGTCCTCCAAAATGGCATCTTGGCCACGTGAGCTGGCTCTTTGAGATGTTACTAAAACAACAAAACAAACACTACAAATATTACTCTGATGAGCTTTTGAGATACCTAAATTCGTACTATAACAGGTTTGGCGAACAACTCGACAAGACAAAAAGAGGAACGGTGGCAAGACCTACGACAAAACAAATTCTAGAATACTATGATATCATTACAGATCAAATAGTAGGTTTTCTTCAAAAAAACCCCCAAAACGAATCATCAAGAAAGATCATTGAGCTTGGAATCCACCACGAATACCAACATCAAGAGTTGCTGGTTTATGATTTGCAGCATATTTTAGCAGACAAATATAAACCAAAAATAAAAAACAAGCTTCCACAACATGTTTCAGTAAAGCAAAAACAAATTCAAGTTGAGGGCGGAATATACGCACTCGGATATTCTGGAAAAGAGTTTTGTTATGACGTAGAACTCCCAGAACACAAAGTTTACCTAAATGACTATAAAATAGACGCATTTCCTGTGACTGCTGGTCAGTATTTGGAATTCATAGATGCTGGAGGGTATGATGATTACAAATATTGGCTTTCAGATGGATGGAAGTCAGTCCAACAAAACAAGTGGAAATCGCCAATGTATTGGCACAAGATTGATGATGACTGGCACATTTCGGATTTCAACGGAATGAGAAAAATCAATCCAAATGAGCCGGTTTGTAATGTCAGCTATTATGAGGCAGACGCATACTGTAAGTGGGCAGAAAAAAGACTCCCAACGGAAGCAGAATGGGAAAAGGCAGCTTGCTGGAATGAAGAAAAACAGATCAAGACAATATTTCCATGGGGAGATGATCAACCGACAGAATCCCACGCTAATCTACTAGAGTCATACTTGTGGGGCTGCGCTGAGATAGGCTCCTATCCAAAAGGCGCAAGTCATTATGGATGCCATCAAATGATTGGCGATGTATGGGAATGGACATCCTCAGAATTTGTAGGGTATCCGGGATTCAAATCTGGGTTTCAAGAATACAATGACAAGTGGTTTACAAACCAAAAAGTTCTGCGTGGCGGCTCCTTTGCTACTCCAAATAGATCAATTCGTTCTAGCTATCGCAACTTTTTTCACCTTGATGAGCGATGGATGTTTTCCGGTTTTCGTTGTGCCGAAGATGTCTAAACCGATTGCCTTCGTAAGAGATCTTTGGGTTTGATTATTTTTTGGAAAGAATTACGTTCAAGGCTCAATTAAATGAAAATACTTGTTCTCAAGTATAATGGAGAAATATTACAAAACTGAGAAAAAGCAACTGTCTGCAAAAAACACCGTGTTTTTTATCAGCCACGATTCAAACCCGTGAGGGTTTTGAACTTTCTAGCCAAAGTCCACCCTAATTACATACGAGATTCACAATGATTCCAATGAGGATCCTCCAAAATGGGAGGGATCTGATATGGGAAAAAATAAACTTCAAAACACACTCAATATTGCCAAAATTGTATAAGTTTACCTTTTTGAAGCGCGTACACCTGCAGGACAAGGCCTTTTGACCGAAAAATATTCAGCTTGGTTCTCATTCATCCCAGACTGTGATGCTGGAGCAGTGTGATTATTTCCAGCTATTCAGGGAGCTGGAGTATTACCGCAATCGCTGCTCAGAGCTTGAAGCCGAGAACTAAGGATTGTGATTTGGTTATCTCGGATGAGAGGTCATTCAATCACATAGTAGAGACACTGAAGAAGATGGGTTATACATCTATTAACAAATCCAGGCTGTCAGCAGATGACCAGAGGATAGCGGCGTCAGAGGTTCCCGCATTAGTTTTTGCGTGTTATTTTGTTCGGGATGTATTCATTAAAGACCGCCAAGCACTCGGCTTGCTGCAATATCTGGCTTATGCATTCCTTTTGAGTGTTTTTTCCATTTAAGGAATGTAGTGTTTTTTGCGATTTTTGGGACAGGTTTGCTTTGAATTTGGATTGTCTAAAATCCCGTTTTGATCCGCATCTTTATTAAAGGCATAAATTTCCCTCAAAAGCTGAGCATATCATGTCAGAGGTAAACCCGCACAATTACCGCAAAGTAGGATACTCGATGATTCTAGTGGCTGCCTCGCTTGTAGTTATTGCCTTGCTCTATCTTGCAATCGGCGACGATGTGTTATACTCTGACCGAGTCGGAAAACAAAAACAGCTGGAATACAAGCAGTCATTGGAAGCAGAAAAAGAAAATATGGAACAGGCTGCCGCTCAGGGCAAAAATCTCTCACTCAACTTAGAAGAACGCGTTAACATGCAGAACCCCTGATTCTACCTGTAGCCGTTGTTAAAGTCCTCCCAAAAGTTCAGATTCGATGTTAGCTTGTTCATTTTGTACAGAGCGCCGCCAATTATTCCTGCATGGTAAAACGTGTACAACAACACTTGTGACGGTGAGGGTTCTGTGTGCGAAAGGCTTAGCGCAATCATCGAAAAAAAGATGAATGTGCCAACAAATGTGGCAATGCTGTTGATCACACCTGTGAGGCCGATTATTCTCTTTGTTGCAACCGCCATAAGCGAGATGCTGGACACAATAAGGAATGTGAGGCCGCCATTTTGAGAGGTAAACTGCGTCATCCAGTCTGCAAGGCCCATCTCAAGGAGCGACTTTTGTGGCAGGTGGATGCCCCCATTTAGTGCAAAGCTTACCGAGCTAAACAAGCCACCTATAATAAAAAAGTACAACAGTATTTTGATCATGCCGCGCTTAATCGGACTGCGTGTCTCGGCCGGATTGATTGCGCGTTCTGTGATTTTTAGCCCAAAGATGAATCCGACAAAGATCGTAGGAAAATACATCAGCTCAGTAAGATAGGGCGACTCTGCAGTGAGTCTATGGATTTGAGGCGCAAAGACCAAAAACAAAAGCACTGCAAGCAGTGCGGCGCTTCCAAAAAGTATCAGGTTAAGATACGAGGGGCGGCGCGACTCGTAGAGGTCTGCATTCCAGTTGTACACTTTGAAGAATACGTAAAATCAGATTAAAGAAAATGACGGAAAATGATTTGCCAAGTTAATCAACTTTCATTATCCAAGGAAGAGCTGCTGCTTAATAATGCGTAACTCTTTACTTTTGATGCGTTTCCTACTTGTATGTTTTGTAGTCATTTTCATTTCAGGAATAGGCGTTCCAGCACAAAGCTCCGTTTTGCCAAGAAGTGAGGAATTCCAAAACTGGTATTTTGGGCAGGGCCTCACCGCAGGCGACGAGTTTGTTTTTGAGATATGCGATTTTTCCCTTCGGATTCCGCAATCTCCATCCCCATGTTATGTCGCAATACTCAGCTATGTCACATTGCTACCAAGTAATCAAGAACAAATCTGGATAGTCTCAGTACGTGTAAACCACGACGCCTCCCCCCATGACATGATCCTTCATCATACGAAAACAACACACAAGATGAGAACTGATGTGTCAAACATTTCGTACGCCGATTCGCTGCAAAGAACGCTTGGTTGGATCAGCCGGTTTGCAAATGAGTACAAGCCACAGGTCTTGGATGTTGGCAAGTCGTGGGGAACAATCGCATCAGGTGCAGGCCAAATCCACCTCATAGTCAATCGAGTCGAACAAACAGACGACGAAAAAGAACAGACATACGTGCTTGGTTACGAATTAACCAAGGACAGCTACTTGCAGATAAGGCCGGGATTTCCGTTTCCACTCAAGGCCAAAGTGTACAAGCCGGTCTTCTTGCAGGAGCAACCTTTGTCGTTTGCATTCCAGTTACTGAGCTATCGCTCGACACTTGAGATGTGCAATGTCGGCCCTTCCAAGATGGGTGATTTTTCACACAACATAGTTGGCGAGCAAGAATCCGTGGCCGCGATACCAAACGGCACGCAGACTTGGGGGATTTACAAAGACGTGCAGAAAATAGATGAAGACATCATGAGATTGCTAAAGGAAAGATATGGTCAAAGATACATGCAAGAGATAGAGCAGGCTGCACACAATTTTACCAAATTTATTGAAATGATTTCAGAGGTCATGGATTCGCCAGATCTCAACATGACTGAGCCAAATTAGAGCCGGTTTTTAAGGTGAGCAATAGCTTGCCTGCTCAGCTTATATGCCAGCAATCCAACTGCTGCAACAAATAAAGTGGTTGCCACCAGATTCCAGTCATAGTTTGCCGGCTCGACTGGTGTATTCTGTTTTTTGACTAGTGCTACTGCTCGACCTCCCCACAAATTCCATGCTTCAATCATCAAATCTTGGTTTGCAGAAATTGTGGTGGTACAACCACTTGTGCAATCTTTATTGAGTGAGCGGCCGTTCACCGTCACGTTGACTATATCACCAAAGTTCTCCTTTGGGAGAATCTTTACGAATCCAAGATCCGACTTCACGTCAAGGGAGTTGTCCTCATCAATATTTACTACGTGTGTGAAAGGAGACAGAAAGTTCAGTATTTTGTGGATCGTCCTTGTTTTTTGGCCAACCGTGATGTCTATTTTGTATGGAGATGGAGCACCGTAGCCGGCATTTAGCTCCAAGGCAAAGACATCGTCTGCAAGCACATTGTAAAAGGGCGGAAACCAAGTGGAGGTAAGCTTGGATCCCAAATTGACAAAGCCGCTGCCGCTTTGTTGATTTTTCTTGTCATACATGTCTCCTACTACGATTGCTGCAAACTCTTTGCTACCTGTGTCGTGAAAGACTTTTTTGCACACATAATCATGCGTGTAGTTGGCACCTTTTGTTGTATCTGGAACCATACTTACCCATATTGGGAGCGTGGTCCTTGAGCCATCTGAGTGGTAGCTCAAGATTTTGACTGGGTTGCCGAATTTGATGTCTGGATACTGGTACTTGTAGGCAGTCAGGTTTTTCGTCTCCCATCCAGCAAAGCTTGACGACTGGAGTGTGTTTTCTAGTGTAGCATTGGTGTATCTTTTAGAAAGCATTGTGTGTAAAATTGGATAGCTGAATGTGATTTTCCCGAATCCTTTTTTGACAAACATTGCTGAATCTGTCTTGCCGCTCTGAAGCGAATCAGACTCTACACCAAAGCAGCCAGGGTCTGATGTTTGGTATGAGCTGCTCCACGACAGTTTTTGGCCAAGGCTTGTTTTCGTAATTGGATCAAACGCGTACCCAACATACTCGTAGCCATTTATCTTGCTTCTTCTTTTTTCATGAATGTCCGCTGTGTCGTCTTTGTCTCCACCTTCTGAGCCAAGGTAACGCAGCGCAACTGCTGCCCTGTTGCCCCAACTGAAGGCGTGGCTGTCTTTGAGGACAAGATATGGATAATTGATGTATACAGGGTCATACCTTACGACGAGGATTTGTATCCCTTCTTGTTGTTTGTGTATTGGTCGGCCAAGGTTGAACAACTCGACGACATACAAGATATGGTGCCTGCCAAGATCAGCTTGTTTTGTGGCGTTTAGCAAAGTCAGCCCTCCTCCATATTGGTGCACTCTCTGCCATGGTTCAAATCCTTGGTGTGTGAGAGTTTGAGCACATCTTTTGGCATCACACTGAAATTCCTGTTCCAACTTTAGATCGTATATTTTTGAAATCGTAACAGACAGCGTCCCAAATCGTTCTTGCTTCCAGAGGTATTGTGGGTCGTGAACGAGGTTTACTGCATCCCACAAGTAATACGTCCCATCAAGGTTGCCAGACTCAAAGCCGTCCTTGTCGACGAGTGGTTCTTTTGTGATCACAAAATCCACCTCTGGTTTTATGATTTGGGGTGCATAACTGCCAGTAGCAGTAATTTCAGTCCAGCCACAGATGATTCTGGCTTTTTTTGGATAAAAACACGAATACCGCTCTGCTGCTACCGTAAGCTGGATATTTCCACCATCGCCAGAGCTGAGCTCCACCGTACCACTTGATGAGCCTTGTTTGGCAGATTTAGTTGGCCTGATTTTTGAGAGATCGCACCGCGTTGACCCACCCACCAAGCTAGATTCGACTGGACAGACCTTGAAGTTCCTGCATCCTTTGTTGCCTGCCCACCCATAAGAAAACGAATACGAGAATCCATCTCCCTGATAGTACGTGTTGTCTGGATTTATTCTAGGGAATCCGTTTGCAAACAGTTTTGATATCGTTGTCTGGACCCAGACCTGACAATAAGCAAAGTAAGAATCTTTTGTTCTTACCTCCTTTCCACCTGTCTGCGTGTAATGGTTGTAGACTGTGTTTTTGTCGCCAGCAATTAGCTCGTAGCTGATACGCTGTTCTGAGTCGTCAAACTTGAGTTGTTTGTTAGAATGGTTTGCGTATGCAAAATTTTGTAGATATAACAAAATTAAAAAGATTGTAATCGTAGCGATGAGCTTTTTCACAACCTAAAATCGTGAAAGATTAAAAAGCGTCACAAGATTTTGAGCTCGATGAGATTCTGCGTGTCGGTGATTAGCTGTACTGAATCACCAATTCCATAAGTCTCCAGCACCATTATTTTTCTTTGAGGAATCGTATTATTTGCAAATACTTGCCCATTGCTATCATGGAGTAGGTACATTGTTTTTTTACCATCCACCAGTACTGCTTTGAGGACTATATCTTTTAGTCCATAGTTGAATATCTCTAGTTTGATCTTGTCCGGCTGAACGTTTTGCTGGATCACGCTCAAAAGTTCTTGAATCTGTGCCCCTTTCTCATGCAATGCGTCTGCTACTGTTTTTTCACTGTCCAGCATCTGCTTTGATGATGCACCAAGTGCCAAAATCGACGTTGTTGCAATCACTCCCATGAGCACGATTATTGCCACTACCTCGCTTACTCCGCGCCTTTTTTTATGTCAACTTGCAGTTTGAATCACATCACCTCCTAGAAGATATTGTTTGAACCCACTCGTAGCTGGACCCGTCTGCACCAAGTGCCCTTGTGTGTAGAGGATACTTGACGCCTGCTTCCACGTTTGCGTTAACTATGACACTTGAGCCAAAGCTCTGTCCAGGAACCAAGCTTGGAATTTCTACAGAGTGGAATGACTCGTCGTTATCATAAAAACCGACAATGCCAGACGCAATCGTAACTGTTCCGGCATTTTTTAGATCTATTGCAAAAAATGTCCTGTTTGCGAAATTCATGTGGATGAGGTCTGCCTTGATTATTTCCAGCTTGGTTGATTTTGTGACGATCTCGTTTTGTTCATACATTGCGGTTCCGGCCGAGACGCCTCCTATCACTGCAACTCCTATCAAAAACAGAGTAGTGATTGCAGAGGAGATGCCACGGTGTGTCATACCAACAATGATACAGAAGATTTTAAGGATCTCAGATGTGCCGCAGATCTTTACTACAAAACAACCCAAAAGGAATAATTAGCTCACTTTTGGCATCAAGCACAAATGAGTAATTGGGATCTCATGATGCCCGGCATGGGCCTTACTGCCATAGGTTTGGCGGGAGTGACCATCTCGTATGCAGGAATTGCACACACCTTCATAGACGGCATGCATGCTCTCACCGGCCTTACAATGTTTATTGGGCTCATCTTTTTGGCAGCTGGTATCCTTGAGGGCGGCGTCTCAACTAGCAACCGGGCAAAAGCTACAACTTTGGTAGTTTTGGGAATTTCGTTTTCGTTTGGCCTTGCGGCACTCAACTTTAACGCAATCAGCACAATTCCGACATTTGCAGGAGTCATGCTAATAGTTGTAGTTCCTGCAATAGTCATGGCATATGTTGCGATGAAGATGCCGCAGTATGTAAAACCAGTATCGATTATTTTCATAATAGCTGTTGGTGCAGCAGTAGCAGCCTATATTGGATTTGGCCTCTTTGGGCCGTCGCCATACCTTGCACCACCGCCAGCAGTAGAGGAAGAAGTAGAAGAGCCAGTACCGACTGCACCGATATTTGCTATTTCGATTTTGAAGGGCTCTGCAACGCAGGGGAACCCAGACTATGATCCGGATGTAGCTGAGGTACCACTTGGCAACATCATAGAGTGGACCAACAACGACGATGTAGCGCACACAGTGACAAGTGCTGCAGATGGAGGAGCCACGTTTGACTCTAGCTTGATTTCAGCAGGGTCAACATACAGACTAGATACGTCTACGCTCCCAGCTGGAACGTATGATTACTTTTGCATAGTGCACCCTTGGATGACCGCCTCGTTTGTCTTAGGTGAAGGTGGTGCTGCAAAGGCTCCGGTGTTTAACATTTCAATTCTTTTGGACTCGCAGATTCAAGGAAACCCAGATTATGATCCGGATGTAGCTGAGGTACCACTTGGAGCTGTCATCACGTGGACAAATGCTGACACAGCAGCACACACAGTGACGAGTGCGGCAGATGCTGGTGCCACATTTGATTCAGGCCTCATCTCTGCTGGTGCAACATATCAGCTTGACACCTCAAAGCTTGGAATCGGCAAATATGACTACATGTGTATAGTGCACCCTTGGATGCAGGCATCATTTGAGATAAAAGAGTCTGGAGAAATGTCGGCACATGGCGCGACAGTAACAGACACCAACTCACTTCCAGAGACACCAGAAGAATCAGGAAAGATGATTGTAGAAGAGATGCCAGCTGCCGGTGAGCCTCCAGTGGAAGAATCAAGTGTTGAAGAACCAGTCGCTGAGCCCGTTGTTGAGGAATCTGTGACAGAACCAACACCAAACACAATATCCATTCCTCTTGGCGCATCGGCACCTGGCTGCGAGACCACAAACGAGTGCTTTGTTCCAAGCTCACTCACAGTACCCGTAGGCACCACCGTGACTTGGACAAATGATGACACAGCAGCACACACAGTGACAAGCGGCAGTGATGCTACACCAGACGGCAACTTTGATAGCGGCCTTTTCATGGCAGCCAAGACCTTTTCACATACATTTGATTCCGCAGGCGAATATCCATACTACTGTCTTGTTCATCCATGGATGACAGGAAAGGTAACAGTAGAATAAGCTTGCATAGATCAATTACATTAACAAAGAATCAAAGACAATTCCTAATTGAGCACGCAAAAAAATATGCGCCAAACGAGTCGTGTGCTCTCTTGTTTGGCAAAATCAACCAAGAAAACTACACAGTGCAAGAGGTCTTTCTTACCAAGAATGCAGACAGCTCGCCGATCAACTTTACCATCTCAAACGAGGAGTTGCTAAGAGGATACGCGTTGGCTGAACACAAAGGCCTTGAAGTAA
>JBKBQK010000021.1:0-11060 GCA_046292705.1 Candidatus Nitrosotenuis sp.
GGTTTCTTTCGAGGTAACATGCCCCGAATCATCTTTGCAATTATGGTATCCGGCCTTCGTGGGTGATATGGACCGTGCTCTGGATGCAAAATACTTGCAATTGAGAGAAAATCCTTGTAGTTTTGAATGATGTTTCTCTTGCTTCCGCTAATCATTACCTTCTCACAATTTACTATGGAAACGCGGTTTCCTTGCAAAAGCATCTTAGCAACATTTGAGCCAAGTCTTCCTGCCAAAAGGTTTGTTCCGTCTACTACGATTTGCTGATCAGCCAATTATTCTCACACCCTTTCCCGTAGGAAATTTGGATATCATCTCAGAATAATTAATTATGTTGCCGCCAGCAGAAAGCACCTTGTTTGCGGCCGAAGTGGATATTGAAAATGAGCAAAGTGTGATTTTGTGAGATATGTTGCCAGTTCCTAGAACCTTTCCTGGTACCACGATGACATCGTTTTCCTTTGTGACATCGTTTATCTTTTTTATATTGATGATTCTTCTTGCAATGGATGGTTTTTGAGCCATAACTGCAAGCTTTGACCAAATAGGCGCCTTGTTCTTAGTAGACGCTTTCTTTAGATCCTTTACCATGTTCAGAACTAACTGGTTGGTCATAGATAATGACCTTTAAGAACCCAAATATAATTTACTACGCCTTTAGCTCGGCAATTACGCCCTTGAACTCTTCGAGTCTTTGGGCAAGCTCGTCAACACCAGTTTTTATGATCTGCTCCGGACTTAGCGCACCTGTGGATTCCACAGTCAATAGATACTCATCGTGTTTGTCTGTGTGCGTCAACACTGAAATGTTTGCCGAGTTCCACTTTGCATGAGCCGTGCCACGGCCTAGTCTTGCATATGCTTCAAGCTTTAGCTTTTGACCTGGGGCGACTTGGACTATTGGGATTTTATCAGATACTGGCTTGACTGTCTCATCTTCAGAGCTGAGCTCTGCAGATGTTATGGTTCTGGTCGTGTCTGTGTCTCCTGAGTCTATGACAAGCATGACGCGACAGTTTGAGCAGCCGGCCTGGCTTTTGCAGGAACACTTGACTGGCTCTGCAAACCTTTTGAGGTCTGTTTTTAGTGGTATTAGACCAAGTCTGTGAGCTATTCCCTCATCTGACATCACAGAGGAATTCTCGATGATGTCTACTGTATCGATGGCAAAAACCGGAACGCCATTTAGGCAAATTCTCCTAAGTGCGTTTGCATATTGCAAGGGAACCCCTTTGAGTTTTACAGTCATACGCTGCTTGTCTTGTGAAACTATTTCCAAAGAAGGCAAACTTGAAAAAATTTTCTTTCCCCCCATTAAAAATCTAGCGTGACTTGACACATCTGAACTACCACCAAATCTGTCTGGTAGCCTCTTCGAAGATGTGGTTTGTGACAATTCATACATGGAAATGTATGTGGTGGTCTTTTTGCACAGTTTCTATAAATACCGAGATTCCGTTATCTGTCCTATGACGGATGTCACCGTGATTAGGCATTCAGTTGAGGGTGAAAAGTTTGAGATCCTCGTAAAACCCGACCCTGCGTTGGAATACAAACTCGGCAAAAGAAAAGACGTCTCGTCTGTTCTAGTGTCTGACGAAGTCTACACGGACTCTCACAAAGGAACTAGGGCATCGACTGAAAAACTACTCAAGGCCTTCAAAACCCAAGACACCATGGAAATAATTGAGCAGATTCTAAAAAAAGGAGACCTCAACCTCACCACAGATCAACGTCGCAAGATGGTGTCAGAAAAAAGAAAACAGATAATCGAATTCATTGCAAAGACCTTTGTTGATCCACGATCACACCTGCCGCACCCCCCGTTAAGAATAGAGCAGGCACTGGAACAATGTCGAGTTTCAATAGATCCTTTCAAAAATACTGAAGAACAAGTAAAAGACATCGTGGAAAAACTGCGCGCAATAATTCCACTAAAATCAGAAAATCTGTTGCTTGAGATAATAGTTCCTGCACAATATGCGGCCCAGTCTTACTCGGTTCTCAAATCAACTGGAACTCTCAAAAAAGAAGAATGGCAAAATAATGGATCACTTAAAGCAATACTAGAAATACCTGCGGGAGCAAGGGCAAGCGTGATAGATAGACTTGGCTCTATAACAAAAGGAACCGCGACCGTGGAGGTGGTCAAGTAATGGATGATGTAAAGCGCAAATACGTCATACCTGGCGATGTCATCACTACTGGACCCTACAGGGCAGAAGAAAACGTGCACCTCTTTGGCGATAAAATCATCGCGACAACCGTTGGAATTTCTGAGATTTATGATAGTGGCGTTAGAGTGATTCCTCTTACTGGAGTCTACTTGCCACGAATTGACGATTTTGTAATTGGAATTGTAAGATCACATACGTCGCTTTCATGGGAGCTTGACATCAACTCGTGTTACGCAGGCATACTGCCTGCACAGGATGTCTTTGGGAGGGACTTTAATCCAAAAGTAGATGATCTGACATCGAGACTCAAGAAAGGTGACTTGGTAGCTGCAAGAATTGCTAACTCCGACAGATCAAGAGACCCATTGCTCACAATATCGGATAGAGACTTGGGGAAAATAGAAGAGGGCGAGCTCATCAAGATATCTCCGACCAAAGTTCCGCGACTCATCGGCAAACGTGGCTCTATGATACAGACGATCGAAAACGCCACAAAGGCCGTAATCACAATAGGACAAAACGGATACGTCGTAGTTTCGTGCGAGGATCCCGATGGATTATTAAAGGCTCTTGATGCCATCAAAATGGTCGAAGAACAAGCACACGTTCCAAATTTGACTGAAAAAATTCAAGAAATGTTAGGATCAAATAGTGGTTAAGAATGGGAGTAAAAAAAACAGACATAGTATTACTAGATGACAAAGGCATCCGTTGCGACGGAAGAAGGATTGACGAACCGCGGAGAATAATGATAAAGGCCGGGGTTCTAAAGAACGCAAACGGATCTGCGTACATTGAATTCGGAGAAAACAAGATACTCGCAGGAGTTTTCGGGCCGCGTGACGTCCATCCAAAACACCTCGCAAACACAGACAGGGGCATTCTGCGTTGCAGATACCACATGCAGCCGTTCTCAGTAGGAGAGAGAAAGAACCCGGCACCATCAAGAAGAGAAATAGAGATTTCCAAAGTAATCAAGGAAGCCTTAGAGCCGGCAGTAATGCTTGAGAATTTTCCAAGAACAGTAGTTGATGTCTTTATAGAAATCCTTCAAGCAGACGGCGGTTCAAGGTGTGCTGCCCTAGATGCTGCGGCAGTTGCTTTGGCTGATGCAGGAATTCCAATGAGGGATATGGTGTCTGCATGCGCTGCAGGAAAGGTGGCTGATACAATCGTACTTGACATCAACAACGAAGAAGACCAAGAAGGCCAAGCAGACATGCCAGTTGCAATGATGCCCAATCTTGGCAAAATCACACTAATTCAACTAGATGGGATTCTCACACCTCAGGAATATGAGAAATGTGTTGACACGGCAATAGGCGGTTGCAAGCTTGTGTACGAGATTCAAAAAAAGGCACTAAGAGAGAAATTTTTTGGGGATAGCACGCAATGAGTAATTCCATCATCGATGAGCTAAAAAAGAAAAAAATTCTCGCACTCCTCAAAGACGGCCAAAGAATAGATGGACGAGCATTCGATGAGCCAAGACAATTAGTTATTGACACTAACGTGATTCCAAAAGCAGAAGGCTCAGCAAGAGTGCGACTCGGGGACACCGAAGTAGTCTGCGGAGTAAAAATACAACCAGACAAACCGTTTCCGGATCTTGGTGACAGAGGGATCTTCATCTGCACAGCAGAGATTTTGCCATTGGCTGATCCGAATGTGGAGCCAGGCCCTCCAGGCGAAGATGTAATTGAGTTGGCAAGGGTGGTTGATAGGGGCATACGCGAAAGCGGCATGATAGACCTAACAAAACTTGTACTACAAAAAGACAAGGCAGTAATAGGTCTCTTTGTTGACAATAGCGTCACAGATTACGATGGCAATCTCTTTGATGCGTGTTCTTATGCGTCCGTTGCAAGCATTCTTTCATGCAAGATACCAAAATGGGAGCTCAAAGATGACGTACCAACACTGGTGGATGGCCAAGTGTCTGATCCTCCGATTACCACGCTGCCCGTCTCCGTAACTATGGGCAAAATAGGCAATTACATCATCGTTGACCCAAATGCAGACGAGTGGAGCTGCATGGACGCAAGAATGACGATTACAACCAACTCGGCTGGTAACATTTGCGCCATACAAAAAGGCGGCAATGACGGCTTTACTCAAGAACAACTAATCAAATGCGGGCAAATCTCAATTGCCACCGGAGCAAAAATAAGGGAGATATTAGAGGAGATATCTCGAAGAAAATAGGAGGAAGTTAATTGCTCAAAAAAGGCTCATCACTAAAAGGTTTAAGACAAAAGTACGGAATTAAACACAGAAAAAAGTTCACTCAAGTACACTCAATCCTAAAATCAAAGAGAAGGTGTCCGGAGTGCGGCTCATTAAAGTTTGGCAGACAGGCAGTAGGAATATGGAACTGCAAAAAATGTGGCTTTAAGGTTGCCGGAACTGCGTACGATGTCAGCATTTAGCGCCACGATCTCGATTAACGCAAAAGAAAAAACTAGAGCGATTTTTGATTCGATAAAGACCGATAACAAGTTTTATCCGGAAAACCCCACGAAAACAAAAATCGACCTCAAAAAAAACACCATGCAAATCTCAATAGACTCAGACGAGCTGTCCCATTTGCGTGCAAACATCAACTCTCTTTTGAGGCTGGTTCAAGCAAGCCATGATTCGCTCGAATCTACAAAAGTATGATGGTAAATTGAGTTGCACCGTAGCCTATCGTGACAGATTCAAGGGTCTGCACTGGTTTGTTTTTGTAGATGGTCTCGCCAAATTGGATATCGACATTTATCTGGTCGTTTGAGCCGGAAATTGATTTGAATTCAAGATTTTGCTGCGCAAATACTGGGGTCACTGAAAATACCGCCAAAGCTATGAATAGCAGTTTCATCGGTAATAAATTCCAGGTGATTATCAATATTAAGCCCCCAACCAAAATGGGGACACGATCAGTTGAAAATCAACAAATTAACCGAGTTTGCTAAAATAATAAGGGATCAAACCAGCTCACTGAATTTTCTTCTAGAACACAAAAACCGTCTGGATAGATCGTCAACATCATGCCCCTTGTGCAAATCAAAAAGATATTACATCATGGCAAGAGGCAGGGTAAGATGCCACAAATGCAGGGCAGACTACAACCCCTTTAGCAATACATGGCTTGCCACAGTATCGATACCTTACAACAAATGGCTTTCCCTGATCAAGCTGTTTGATCTTGGAATCAGCGCAAGAAGAGCGGCAAAGGAAGCAGGCGTCAGCTATCCAGCTGCACTAAAAGCCTTTGATACCATCCGATATTCAATTTTGCACCAGCTGGCAAGATCTGACGCTGCACTCAGGGGTGAAATCGAGGCTGATGAGGCGTATTTTGGCGGTAAAAGAAAGGGAAACCGGGGGCGTGGAGCCAGGAACAAGACAATAGTATTTGGAATACTGGAAAGAGGTGGAAGGGTATCTGTTAGTATAATACAAAATGTCAGTGCCGATACCCTGATGGGTGAGACGGTCAAAAAGGTAAGACGCGGCAGCATTGTGTACACTGACAAATGGCGTGGATACGACTCTCTGATGTTTTGCGGCTACAAACATCTCAGTATAGATCACAAGTACAAATTCAAATCAGGCAAGGTCTACATCAATGGAATAGAAGGGTTCTGGTCCTTTGCAAAAGAAAGGCTGATCAAGCACCATGGCATCAGCCCACGCAAATTTCTGTTGTACATCAAGGAGATGGAATGGAGATACAATCACAGGCATGAGGAAGACAATATATTCACGTTGTTGGTAGAATATGCGTTAGGGGCTTAATATTTACAATCACCTAAAATTCTAGTATTTTTGTTCAATCTCTAGGTAGTCATAAAATAATCTGCGGTGATAGTAAAACTGGCAGAAGTTCAGAAAAACCTGAACCACGTATTTTGCCAGTCTGCAGGCAATATGTCGATGAGATAATCTTATATGGTAGATTTTACTACCATATGGTAGGTTTCGTTACCATACGGTAGATGAAGAATGAAATTACATAATTATCTGGAATACGTCATAGGAAACAAGATCGCAATCGGCATACTTAGGGCCCTAGTCAAGTATAGGGGCAAGATCTACACAATTCGAGGATTGGCAGAGGATGCAGGTGCGTCTCATCCCGAAGTATCCAAAACGCTGGATGATCTAGAAAAGTTTGGCATTGTACAGATCCAGCCAGTGGGTAGGGCTCACCAAATATCTCTGAACGAGAAAAGCTACGTTCTGAATAAAATAATATTGCCAATGCTCAAGGCCGAAGAAAAAACGCTCGACGAAGTAATATCGATTTTAAAGGTACATCTTGGTAAAAAAAGGATCACATCCGCAGCAATATTTGGAAGCGTAGCAGCAGGTAAGGAGCAAGTAGATAGCGATCTTGATGTTTTGGTATTGTGCGACGACTTTGATTATGCAATTTCCGCCATATCTGCTGCAGCAGAGGAAGTGTCACTAAAGTTCCAAACCAATCTATCCCACATCGTATTTTCTAAATCGCAGTTCAGATCCAAGGGAAAAAACCATCCACTAGTCCAATCAATTTTAGATAATCATATCCTGATATATGGAAAGGAACTGACAAGCATACTGAAATGACAAGAGACGTAGATCCAAAAAAGGCATCTGGATACATGACAAAAGCAGTCAATTCCCTTGAAATGGCAAAGATTGCATTGCAAAAAGGAGCGTATGACAATTCCGTGATGAGTGCAATTCATAGCTCAATTAATGCCCTTGACGCTCTGGTTACATCACGCAAAGGAAAACGCTCATCCGGCCAACACACAGACACGCTATTACTTGTCAAAGGAATCCTAGATCCACAGGAATACAAGTATGTTGAAAAGCAGTTCAAGTCTCTGCTTGGCTTGAAAAACACCTCAGAATACCAGCCGGACTTGATGAGCCTGAAGGATGCAGAAATGGCGATAAGATCAGCAGAGCGAATCCTTGACAAAGTCAAGGAAAATCTTCCAAAATAGTTTCTATTTTTAAACAAAACATGAGGGAATCAAACTAATTAGACGATTCCTCTCGAGGGCTTCTTATCAGTGATTTCGGGCCCCAAATGTTGTCGACATTTTACGCAGCCGACTCAAAAAGGCGCTAACCCAGTTTGTAAAGTTGCTAAAAGCATCCAACACATGCTATCAAAGGTGAGAGGTTCTTTAGGCCATTCAGGACAAGATTGAGTAGTTTGAAGGGAATCTTGAGCGATTAATGGAATGGTACGACAAAAAGCTACACATGTCGTTGAATCAAAAAGAGACACCATACAAGGCATATCAAAGATGCTAGAGGCGGGAACAGTTATTGATGAGCAGTCAGGAAAAGTGTACGATGTCAACCTCTTCTGGGATAACGGTGAAATCACCATGAAACTACTCAAAAAGGCGGCAGAAGGCGACCTCTATCTGACAAAATACGACGGAAATGACGCCATACTTAAGATGCGCAAGAAAAAATCCTATAGGAACACAACACTTGATGAAAGAATAAGAAGACAAAGAACCATCCGAGAGGCGACCATACTCTCGCAGATCAAGTCGTTTGGGGTCCTATCGCCGCTTGTCTACCAGATGGACATCAACAAATGCACCATTTTGATGCAACACCTAAAGGGTCTCCCCGTATGGGAGCTCAAAGGAAAAAAACTGATTGCTGCATGCAAGCAAATCGGCAAAATTGCCGGAATGTTGCACAAAAACGGAATAATGCACGGCGACCTTACCACCTCTAATTTTATCTCGCAAAACGAAAAGATCTACGCCCTTGACTTTGGCCTTGCACAAAGAACTTCAAGAATCGAGGATCACGCAGTAGACCTCAGGCTGTTCAAAGAGATCCTAAACAGTGCCCATGTGGAGATGATGAAAAAACTCTGGCTAAGCTTTTTGGCAGGCTACAAATCAACAATCGGCCCTGAGAGATTCAACAAAGTGATCTCTTATGTTTCAATAATTGAGGGACGGGGGAGGTATGCCACAGTCGTCTGAGCTGTTCTTTGCCTCAACAAATCAGCACAAATTTCAAGAGGCAAAAGAGATCCTGTCTTCCTATGGCATCAAGCTGAAATTTCTAAAATTCAAGGCAGTTGAGATCCAGTCAGATTCTCTTTTTGAGATTGCCAGACAAAAATCACTTGACGCATATTACAAATGCAAAAAACCAGTAATAATTGAAGATGACGGCCTTTTCATAAACTCGCTTGGCGGATTTCCAGGCCCATACTCGTCATACGTCTTTAAAACAATTGGAAACTCTGGCGTCATCAAACTAGTCAAAAAAAATAGAAGGGCCGAGTTTTGCGCTATAATATCGTACTGTGACAAAACGAAACGGCCAACACAATTTCAAGGTGTGACAAAGGGCACCATCTCAAAAAAACCTCGTGGAAGAGGATGGGGATATGACCCAATATTTATTCCAAAAGGAAAAACAAAAACTTATGGAGAGCTGACAGAAAAAAACACCATATCGCACAGATATCATGCCTTGAAAAAATTTGCTATCTGGTATCAAAATAAGCAGAAATCCAGCGGTCAATGAATCTTTTTTGGTTCTGCAAAACTATGATCCTAGACACATAGCTTTCATCCATGATTTCATACATGCCGCTCTGTCTTGCAAGCTCTGAGGCAAACTGCTTTACCTCGTCAAACTCCAACATATCGTCGCGCTCAAGCCTGTTGATTGATCGCCCAATGTGCATGTAAGATTTTATCTCGATAAAATGCGCGTTGCCTTTTTTGAACAATTCGACAAAACCTGGGATGTACTTGGGCGAGTCGTTGTGGCCGCGAATCAAAGTCATTCTCAGCACAGTTCTTGTATTTATCTTTGAGAGCAGCTTAAGCGATTGGTTCCACCGCTCCCAAGAATCCTTGTACTTTGGCTTGTTTATTTTGATAAAAGAGTCGTAGTCTGATGCGTTGGCAGATAGGTAAACCTGAGTTGGCAGTGCGTCCTCGTCTTGGAGTTTTTGTAACATCTCCGGTTCCTGGCCGTTTGTTACCAAAAAAATGGACTTGGTAGCAGGGAGTGTTTTGAGATACTTTATCAGCTGCGGAAGCTTTGGGTACATGGTGGGCTCGCCTGAAAGAGATATTGCATAGTGTGCCGGCAGCAGCGACTCGTCGAGCTTTTCTGGTATTGATTTTGGATCGCCGTAGTGGCCCATGATAAGCTTTCTTCTTTCTTCCATCAGCTTTGCCATCATCTCTTCTGGCTCCGCAACTCTGTTTTCATCCATTTTGAGAGAATCATAAAATTCCATTGGGCGCCAGCAGTACACGCACCTGTTTTCGCAGTGCATGCCAGCAGGCGAAAACTCCATGCACTGATGTGTAGAAATTCCATAGAACTTGTGCTTGTAGCAGCTTTCGTCCCCCTTGAAAGACTTTTTTGTCCAGTGGCACAATTCGACTGTTGCGTGGTCTGCAACACCATACTTTGCCTTTTTTAGCTGCTTGAGGATGCCAGGTTTTATCTGGATGAGATCGTCTTCCTCAAGCGTTTCGCCCGAACAGCTCATAGATTGGTGTAGAGGGCATCAAATATGAAATTTTTTACGGGCGCCAGCGGATAAAACCACAACTCTTTAGGGTTGAAAGTATGTCAGTGCATGATGCCGCAGTCCATAAAACGAATTACGCAACAACTCTTGTCATCATGGAAAAACTTTATTGTTTATGGGCACTGTTGACAAGCACCACTCAAGTTAATAAAGTCTGTTTATGAGTTGATATGATGTATCCAAAAATCACAGAAGAAAATTTTGCAGAGTTGGTCAATTTGCAGAGTCAAAGTACGGTCAACAGATAGATGATTCATACAGGGCATGTCCGTATGACTTTGAAAATGAGGAGTTGGTGTACAAACAGATTCTAAGATGGTTCATACTTGAGAGAAAAAATTCTTCTGGCAAGACAGTACTTGACGAATTTGTTGATGAATTTGTCGACGATCCAGGTCTTGGAACAAAGATGCTCCAGCTGAAAAACCTTGTACATAACACATTTTTTATACTAAAGGGGCCGGATGCCAGCAACAGAATACTCGTAGAATCTGGTGCATGATGCAGATCATACACCTGAATTTCTTGTCTATCATGGATCGCCGTAAGGCATCCTGAGATCTTGATCTGTCTGTATTGTATGAGCTACAAAATGGCATATGGCAAAACCGCAAATTATTTATGATAACAGTTATCAATATAATATATGCCTTCAAGCTACAATTTGCCAGAAATTGACAAAAAGAAGATAGACGCATTGGTCAAAGCTGGCTATTATTCAAGTAAATCAGACGTAGTAAAAGATGCCATAAGAATATTTTTGCGTTCTAAAAAGAATCTTAGTCTTGCTGCTGCAATAGAGATGTATAAGAAAGGCGAGGTCACTCTTGGCAAGGCAGCTGAAATTGCCAATGTAAGCATAGTCGAATTCAAGGAGATACTAAAAGACTATGGAATAAAGCGAGTCATAGAAGCTGAAGATGCTTCCAAGATGGATCGTCAGATTGCAAGGATCAAGAGAAGGTACGGATGAGGTTTGTTGCCGACACCGATATGCTTAACATCTTTGCGAGAATTCGAAGACTTGATATTCTAAAGAAGATTTCAGACGACATTGTAATACCGCAATCTGTTAAAGCAGAACTGGCGAGGGGAAAGATTGATGTTAAATACCTTGAGCCAGATTTTGTAGCTCTCACAAAAGATGAGCTCAAGTACCTGAAAAAGACTGACCGTTCACTTGATCTGGGAGAAAGAGAATGCTTTGTTATTGCACGGAATAGACGTATTCCTCTTGCCAGTAACGAGACCATTGTCC
Source organism: Candidatus Nitrosotenuis sp. (assembly GCA_046292705.1). Lineage (GTDB taxonomy): Archaea > Thermoproteota > Nitrososphaeria > Nitrososphaerales > Nitrosopumilaceae > Nitrosotenuis. Next base: position 11,012 of record JBKBQK010000021.1, read on the forward strand.
ATAGGTTATGCAGAAGAGATGGTGTTGACTATCTTACACTCCCCAGAAT
>JBKBQK010000021.1:11069-14747 GCA_046292705.1 Candidatus Nitrosotenuis sp.
TTCAAGATTTTGCTGCGCAAATACTGGGGTCACTGAAAATACCGCCAAAGCTATGAATAGCAGTTTCATCGGTAATAATTCCAATTCATTCTATTTAAGAAACTGGTTCGATAATGATCGATTAGTGCATCGGTACAGATAATAAGAAATTCTGAGAGCTCTTAGCATATGTCACAAGGCCAGCAGATTCCACCATGGTTACAAGAGCAGCTTATGAAGCTGCAGCAGTCGCAGCAAAACCTGCAGTCAGTGATGGCGCAAAAACAGCAACTGGAACTTGAACAAATCGAGTCAGACAGAGCACTTGAAGAGCTAAAAAAAATAGCAGACTCTGATCCTGTCTACAAGCACGCAGGCTCGATTCTTATAAAATCTACAAAGGCAAGCCTCATCACAGAGCTTGAGGAGAAAAAAGAGCTTGCAAACACAAGGTCCGCGGTTCTGGCAAAACAGGAGGCAAGGCTCAAAGAAAGTATCAAGGAGCAGGAATCAAAGATAAACGAGATGATACGCGGCTCGCAAAAACCGCCATCCCAATAAATTATTTAATGTATTGGCCAAGTTGGCCTTAGATGAAAATTGAAAATCTCAGAATAGTTGTGGATGAACGCGAAAAGAAAAGCGGCATTCCAGACCTTCTCAAGGCGGTGGGTATCAATTTGGAGATAAAGACGCTCCAAGTAGGTGATTATATTGTTGCGCCAGAGACGATAATTGAGCGAAAAAGCGTCTCTGATCTAGTATCGTCAATATTTGACGGGAGGCTGTTTGATCAGTGCAACAGGCTCAAGGAACACTTTGCAAATCCAGTAATCGTAATGGAGGGAAATGTCGACGAAATAGGGCAGATAGTGGAAAACCCTCTTGTTTTTTACGGCGCACTTGCGGCTATTGCAATTGATTTTAAGATACCAGTTATTCCGACGCCAAATGCTATGCATACGGCAAAACTGCTTGTCTCTATGTGTTCAAGAAAAGAGATGACAAAAGGGCCGTTTCTCAAAAAAATAAAAAAATCAGATGACTTGCAAAGACAACAGCTTACAGTTTTGTGCAGTCTGCCGGGCATAGGTGAAAAACTTGCCACGAGGATGCTGCAAAAGTTTGGTTCACCTGCAAGGACATTAAATGCATCGTTTGCGGAGCTGGCAAAAATAGAAGGACTCGGTGAGGCTCGGGCCAAAAAAATAAAACAAATGCTTGAGCGACAAAGCGCGCTAAAAAAAGAATCAAATCAAAGCACACTAGAGTTGTAAAAAATGCTGGTTTCATCCAAATGGCTTGGCGCACACCTTGAGGATCCAAATGTTATCGTAGTAGACACGCGACCAAAGGTTTCCTACATGTATGGCCACATTCCGGGCTCTGTATCTTTGGTAATGGATCAACTGATAAAAATAAGCGAGCATGGCGCACACCTAGTCCAAGAACCGCAGGAGGCCTCACAACTGCTTGGCAGTCTTGGAATCGATTCGTCAAAGACGGTTGTAGTTACAGGAGACGTGATGGACCCGTCAGTGGCACGAGTTGCGTGGACCCTAGAATACCTAGGTCACAAAAACGTCAAAATGCTTGATGTGGGCTTGACCTATTGGCAAAGCCAAGGCAGGCCGCTGGTGAGGACACAAAAAAAGATCGAGCCAACACAATTTACTCCAAACGTGCGAACCGAGATGAGAATCGAAGCACAAGAGTTGCAAACTCTTGTCAACAAGTCTATCATATTGGATGCAAGGACTCCTCAGGAGTATTTTAGCGGCCACATTCCTAGGTCGGTTCTGGCCACCTTTACAGACGGACTTGGCCAAAGTGGGTTCTTGTTTGATAGCAAAGAATCTCTTGCAAACCTTTTTGCGCAAAAAGGGATCAAGAACCAAGATCAAATCATCTGTTATTGCATGCACGGGCATAGAGCATCATCACTGTTTTACCAGCTAAAGATTGCAGGCTTTGAGCAAGTGAGGCTCTATGACGGCTCCTTTATTGACTGGTACTCAAGAAGACTTGCCCTTGAGTAGCTTTCGCCTCAGCTTGTTTGCGCAAATGGGACAAGTGTCCAACGCAGAAAATTCTTTTTTGCATGCAGGGCAGTAATAGATCCAACTCCCTACGACCTTTATCCCCTTTGTCATTATTGGTGACACAGCCAGTCCAAGATTTTTTGCCAAGTTAGAGACTGCAAAATCGTCTGTTACCAGTTCAGCTTTAAGCTGAAGCGCTAGTGCGACTGCGGAGATGTCTGCTTTTGAGAGCTTTTGATAGTCGCCAGTTTTTTTAGAGTGCTCAATTACGGCGTAGATTTTTTCAGAATCAGGCTCGATGATTTGGAGTCTGCCTGCATCCAACAGGGCATCTAGAACGCCGTGGCTTTGCTTGATGTGTTTTATTTCATCAAAGACGAATGATGTGGTACATCCCTGATGCGGTGATGAAAATGGGATGCCTGCGTAAAAAGCACTTGCATCGTATACTCTAGAGGCCAAGCTTGCTCATTTGTCGCAGCCCTCGTTTTTTGAATCTAACAAAGACTGCGCGTTTGTTGTGTTTTTTTATAACGATTGGTTCCTCAAAGCTTGCCGTCTTGATCACCTGGGCGTCCATGACTATGTTGGTGTCATGGGAGCAGATCACTTGGATTTTTTCGTCTGGGACTACGATTGATGGCAGGAGCCGCAAAACCGGCGCTACTGGAGTTATGATCAAAATGTCTAAACTCTCGTGCAAAATAGGGCCGCCAAGAGAAAATGAGTGACCAGTAGAGCCACTTGGAGTGGAGATCATCACACCGTCCATTTTGTGCTTTACAATGTCGTTTTGGAACTTGATCTCATAATCTGCCGTCTTTGTGAGGTTCTGTCTGTTGATGTAGATCTCATTTAGTGCCGGCGGGAATTCTTCTCCACCTGCAGAAGCAACAACTCGAGTTCTTTTGTCAAGCCAGATCTTGTTTGCCTTGATGTCGGCAATTGCGGAATCAATTCTCTCAAGTGTGATTTCAGAAAGAACTCCTCTGTTTCCACCCACATTAATTGTCAAAAGAGGAATCTCATTTAGGAGACTACGGAAGGTACGTAAAGTTGTACCATCGCCGCCAAGTGTGACTACCAAGTCCAGCTTTTTACCATTGAGGTCTTCGACTGATTCAACTTTTTTTGCGCCTTCGACAGATACGGGTGCTATTGTGAAAACTTCGGAGCGGTGTGAAAGAAATTTTTTTGCAACCTTTCTTGCCGCATTCTCTGACTCTTCGGAGCCAAATTTGCTTACAATGCCGACTCGACTTAGCTTCAACCATTCCTTTTGTACCGCTTTGTTTAAAAAACATAGTCTTTTGAGGGCAATGGAAAAAATTAATTATGCATCCATTTTTTCAGAGGTTGAAATGAGTTATGCGCACCCAGAAGTACTAGTCGATACGGAGTGGGTGTCAAAAAATCCTCCAAGCAACAAAATAAGATTAATTGAAGTAGACTACGATCCTGAAAACGGTTACAAAAAGGGTCACATCAAGGGAGCCACACTGATTTGGTGGAAACGCGATATCAACGACCCTATTACAAGAGACATCATAGACAAAAAACAGTTTGAGGCACTCATGTCAAAAAATGGCATCAAGACTGACAGTGAAGTTGTGTTGTATGGAGATTTTAACAACTGGTTTGCCGCATTTGTGTTTTG
>JBKBQK010000022.1:0-3060 GCA_046292705.1 Candidatus Nitrosotenuis sp.
ACTCAACACATCATTTGCTTCACAAACATCAGGCCAGCATATTGTCAACACACTAGGAGTAATGAACTATTCAGTTCCAACCTCGCCACAAACAACATCGGTTATCCCAAGCATAGTTACTGCACCTTCTGGAAGCTCGCCACAATTTACAGCAAGCCCACCACTCAACCGCATTGTACCAGGACAAACGATAATAATCCCAGTCGAAACCGATCTGTTACCATCGTATGGTGGATTAAAGCAACTTACAATCAAATCAATGGATGGCAAGTCTCCAGTCGGAAATCCACCAAATGAGTGGTTTGTGATAGAGACAGCATCCAGTATACCCACTTCAATCGGCAGTACAGGCATACAACAAAGCAATGTCAACCTATTTGTGGATGTAAGCTACCAGTACGAAGTAAACGGAATGGGATTCAACTGGAATGATCCAAACAACATAGTCCCAAAACCTTCCTTACAACTGCGTGTAGCAAAATCAAGTTCCGTCGTATCTGACACAAACGGTTGTCCAGTTCTAACTCCGTATATACTAAACGGTGGTACATGGTCTTCCACAGGAGTTACCATTACGACAATATCCTCAGTTAATGCAAATAGCTGTGACCTCGAAATGACTGTGCCACACTTTAGTGAATTCGCGTTGGCGTCAACACCTAAATCAACTGGAGCTGGACCATCTGGGCCTTCTGCACCATCTGGAACATCTGGATCTGGTGGGGCTGGTGGAGGCGGCGGTGGTATAGCTGGCGGTGAAGGATTTGGAGGAAGACTGATTTCACCGGTGGTGATCTATGAGATATCATATGATGTATGTGAGCAAAACATGGTCAGAATAATAGCTGGAGTTATTGGATCGGATGCACCTGCCCCACACGTAAAAATCAGAACCCCCCTCAAAGAGGTGTATTCAGCTACACTCACTCAGTACCAACCATACACGGAAGCAAACAAAGTATTACCTATAAGCAGGTATGTGTACGAAGCACCGCTTGATCCAAAGCTTAACTTCTTTATCATAACTGCAGAGCAAATAGGTGGCAGAGCTGCTGTAACCGCTACGTACATGATAAGCGTCGAGGATTGCAGAAATACAATCATCGTCAACACAATGGCAGATATAGACCAAACGGGAGTCTTTGAACCTACACCAGAGGCGGGAAGACCAAACATATTTGATGTCAAATTCCAAATAAACGAAAACAAACCATTACCTGCAACCACACTTAATAAGTATCTGGAACCAAAGGACAACTTCAGAGTGTCTGCGATAGTGGACAGCCCATCTACAATCAGACGAGCAGAGCTAAGAGTCAATGTAGCCGGAGGCAACTTTAGTAATTATGCTGCAGTAAAGATGGATGTAACTCCACTACAAAATATAACAAACGCATACATTGTGTCAGCAGATCTACCTCCATCATTTATACAAGCACCTGCCATAGTCTACTGGATCCACGCAATAAATAATGAAGAAAAGCTACAAAGCTCAGAAAGATATGTGATCGGAGTCAAGCCAACATACGATATCAACGCAAGGCTGGAACTTGACTCGCCTCCAAGCAAGGCCCAAGGTACCACATACACCCCGACATCATACGTGTACAACCTAGGAGAACGACAACTATTCGGTACTGTGTCATTATTGGTAAATGACAAGATAGTGTACACGTCGCCAGAGCAACTGTTCAATAAAGGCCAATCAATCGTAGACTTGGAGTGGAGTGTACCAGAAACCGATGTCGCATCACAGTACAATGTACGTGCCCAGCTACATCTTTATGACAAAGAAATTAAAACTGCACAAACCACACTGAAGACGTTCAAAGCCACAGACATTCTCTCAATTTCACAACCAGTCAGTGTCGACTCTATTACAGATGGCGATGAAACAATAGCAAAGGCAGGCTTGATGTACTCATCTGACACCAACCCACTCTTGCATTATAGGGTTGTCGCACCAGATGGAACATGTGTGATCGGCAAATCCAATTCATGTAAGATTAAAGATTCTACGACAGGACACAGAGGAAATACTCAAAGTGTAGAATTAGATGGCCAAATCTACAGAGTAAGATATTCAGGACAGAACAGCCCGCTTGAGAGATTCTCGATAACCTCAGTTGATCCGATCATCGGTACATGGTTTGTCACATTAGAATCAGACGAGGGAATGATGCCGGAAGTACAGGCAATAGAGGACATTCAGCTCAAGGTAAAGTACAGAGCTTCTTACACTAAACTCATTACAGTTGCTTCAGAATAATTCCGCTTTGGCACTATTTTGATTGCAAAAATTCCACTTTACATACCAAATTCATGCAACATTTGTGTATCAATCGGGCCAAACTATAACCATGACTGGCGACGATGATATCTGGGTATTCATAGACAACAAACTCGCATTGGATCAGGGCGGAGTGCAGCCTCCAAGAACTGGAACAATCAACTTGGACACGCTTGCTTTGACGCCAGGTAAGACTTACAACTTTGATCTGTTCTTTGCAGAGCGTCACACAACACAATCAAGCCTTGGAATTGAGACTAACATACCACTAATCCCTTCAACTCCACAACAATGTGATGCAACTGATGCAGTAAACGACTCTGCTTTTGCTACCACTGGTCCTAACACGATACATGTAACAAACAACGATGTGGAGTTTTCTTCGATATCTGCATTTACCCAACCGATTCACGGTTCTGTAAATCAGGTCGGTACATCGTTGGTGTACACCCCCACTCTTGGCTTTGAAGGAATCGACTTCTTTACATACACCATAGTCAACAATTCAGGAGATACAGATACTGCAGTGGTTAATGTAGTTGCATTAGCTGATGGAATATGTCCGTCGACACCTGAATCATACAATCTGATAATGGGTGATGATGACAATAACAATCTCAGAGGCACCGACGCCGATGATCTGATAATTGGTATGGGCGGAAATGACAAGATCCAAGGAAAGAAAGGCAACGATTGTCTTGTGGGAGGAAACGGAAATGACAAGATGTGGGGTGGTGATGGAAACGACACCATAATAGCTGGAAATGAAA
>JBKBQK010000022.1:3070-14627 GCA_046292705.1 Candidatus Nitrosotenuis sp.
GCCATGTTTTGTTGTGTGGTTTCAAACGAAATTCAATTGTGGGGGGGTGTTTTGTAAAACCAAACAATATTCGCTGTAAATCAAAACGACCAGCTACACGGCCAAAAGGGTGATGACACCATGTTTGGTGGCAACGGAGACGACAAGGTCTACGGAGGCCAAGGAAATGATACTATTGATGCAGGCACAGGAAATGACAGAGTACATGGAAACCAAGGAAACGACATCATTACTGGCGGTGATGGCAACGACTGGATTGGCGCAGGAATAGGTAACGACACAGTAAATGCTGGTACAGGCAACGACAAGATCTATGGAAGGCCAGGCAACGACATTCTCAACGGTGATGCAGGAGATGACTATATTCACGGAGGACAAGGAGATGACAACGTAAATGGTGGAGACGGCAAAGACAAGATTTTCGGACACCATGGCCATGATGAACTAAATGGAGACAGCGGTGACGACTATATCCACGGAGGACAAGGAAACGACTCAATTGATGGTGGAGCTGACACCGACCGATGCAACGGCGCTCAAGGCAACAACACGATAGTCAATTGTGAAATAGAAGACAAAAAGATGAAAGAAGAACATGAAGAAAACGATGACGACGAAGGCGAATCAGAATCTTAAGACAATGACGATAATCATGGAAATGGAAACGGCAATAAAAATGGCAAAAACAAATAATTTAATAGAAATTTTTAAGGAAAGGCAACAGCTTTAGATAAAACAGAATCTATCTCAGAGATCTTGATTCTGTCTTGTTGCATAGAATCACGATGCCTCAAAGTTACAGTATCATCTTCCAATGTCTGGTGGTCTATGGTTATGGCAAACGGTGCACCAACTTCGTCAAGTCTTCTATATCTTCTGCCTATTGCACCAGAATGATCCAAGAATGCATCATATTTTCTCTTCAACTTGAGAAAAATCTCATCGGTTTTTTCTTTCAGGCCGTCTTTTTTTACCAAAGATAAAACTCCTACGTGTATTGGTGCCAAGTACGGCCTGATAGAAAGAACAACTCGCTCATTTTGCTTGTCTTCTCGTAAAGCGTGCTCTAAAATAGTATAAAGACTCCTGTCTATTCCCATCGATATCTCAAATACATGTGGCAGAACCTTCTGCTCGTCGTCAATGACTTCAAATTTCTCTTTGCTCTTGTTTGCATGGCTTGTAAGATCATAGTCTGAGCGATAATTACATGCCACAAGCTCAAGCCAGCCAATTGTCGTGTTTACTTCAAAATCGAACGCCACGCTAGCATAAAAGGCCTTTTCTTTTTCTCCCAGCCTTCTGAACCTGCTTTTTGTCATGTCAATTCCGGTTTTCTCGTAAAACTCGGTAAGCAGTCCAAGATAGTATGCAACAAATTTGTTTGGCAGTATCTTAGAGTCAACTGCTTCTTTGCAGCTCATCGACTTGAGTTCGTCATTTACCCAAAGACGGATGATCGTATCCTGAATTTCAGAGAATCTCTCTAGATCATCTAACTTGGCAGGATTACAAAAAACTTCAATCTCTGCTTGGTAAAACTCACGCAGCCTCAAAAGACTTTGCCGTGGTGAGATCTCATTTCTGAAGCTCTTTCCAATCTGGGCAATGCCAAGCGGGAGCTTACCGCGCATGGTCTTAAACAATCTTGGGAAATCAACGAAAATAGATTGGCAGGTCTCCGGTCTCAAATATGCAGGCTCTGCTTCTGGCCCTATCTCCACTTTGAACATCATGTTGAATTTTCGCGTCTTGTCAAACTCGCCTTTGCATTTTGGGCACCTAATAGCTTTCTCAGAGATTGCTCTGTCAAACTCGACAAGGTCAGCACTTTCTGGAATCTCTAGTTTTGAAACCTCAAAGATGAGCTTGTCTGCCCTAAAATTGAGGCCACACTGTTTGCATCTGACCACGGGGTCTGCAAAGCTTGCTAGATGCCCTGATGCCTCAAAGACGGACTGGGACATTATCTGGGAGCCGTCAATTTCAAGCATGCCGTCGCGTCGCACAAGCTCGCGCCTCCACAGCTCAATAAATTTGGTCTTCATGCTTACGCCTGAGGGGCCGTATTCCCAAAAGCCAGCCTGCGCATCAGAATAGATCTCACAGCTTGGAAAGTAAAAGCCACGCTCAAGTGCCAGCTGCATTACAGAATCATAATTCAATGAATCATCACCTAGATCTGAGAATAAATTCCAAGCTATGCAAGTTCTTTTACCTTCTTTATGTTGCCAAAATCGTCCCTTGTATTATCAATGGGTGTTTCCAAGATTATGGGTATGTTCTTTTTGTTTGCAAGCCTTATTACTGCTTTCATGCCGGCTTCACCAATTTTGCCTAAGCCTATGTGTTCATGTCTGTCTAGGTTGGAACCAATTTCGCCTTTTGAGTCATTGAGGTGTAGTATTTTCAGATGTTCAAACCCTATTGTTTCTTCGAATTTTTTGAAAGTCTTGGCCACATCTTTTTCTGTTCTTAGATCATAACCGTATGCAAACGCATGACACGTATCAAAGCAGACTCCAAATCTATCCTTGGGCATTAACTGAGAAAAGATATCCGCCCATTGGACAAAATCGGAACCTACAGAATTCTTCTGGCCAGCCGTGTTCTCGAGCAAAATGACGACATCGTTTTTGACAGACGCTGCCTCTGAAAACGCATTTACGAGCTGCCTTATCCCTTTTTGTTCGCCCTCGCCCATGTGGCTGCCAAGGTGTGCAACCAGGTATGGTATGCCAAGCTGTCCGCACCTTTCCACCTCCTTTATCAAAACTGCGACGGATTTCTTGTGGGTGGCCGCGTTTGGCGACGCAAGATTTGGCAGATACGGCATGTGCGCTACCGTCGCAAACCGGTCTATCTTGCTTGATGCAAGTTTCTCCCTAAACTCGGCGGCGTCTTTTTTTGGGATCTCTTTTGCAGTCCACATTCGGGGGCTGCGCGTAAATATCTGAAAAGCGGTACATTGGCGCTCAATTGCGTTGTCGACTGCGGCTCCAAGAGAGCCAGAAATGGATACGTGAAGGCCTACACGCATATTGACCAGTCAAATTCTCATAATTTAAACTACTATTAGCTAAAAACTCAAATTTTTAACGTCAAATCGACAGATTAGATCTGTGCTAAAGCTGGGAACAGAAGACATTGCCAAATATCCGTTTTTGACTGAGGCAGGAAACTACTTACGAGAAAAAGGGTTCACACTTGAGCAGTTTGACAAAGACGAAGATCTCAAACCGATTCTGAATTTAGCAGTCTCGCGCATCAAGACTGCTGCTAACGGCAAGATCTTCAATTCTGACTTTAGCATAAAGACACTGGACATCGAAGTATTTTCATTTCTTGTCGCAGTGATTCTTCTAAGACAGAGCGGCATGTCGGCTCTGACGAGGAGGTTTTCTCTGGCAGAAGCACGCCGAGCAGAAAAATTCCTTGAAAAAGATCTTCTAAATGACAAGTCAAACGAGCAGCTGGCAATCAAAATAATTAGAGATCTCTTTGCAATGGAGATCCAAAAATCAGATGATTACTTTGTCATCCCACTTCCTGACTATCTCAAACACTCCACGCATTTCCACGAGCAGGAATGGAAACTCGTCAACAGGCTGGTAGATGGTGGAAACGTCTTCCTTTCAGCACACGAAACCGTCAGGCTGATAAGAAAGGAGCTTGACAACTACATCTATTCAAAGATCCAATCAGCAAATATTCAAAAATTGCCTGAATCCTTCAGAAAACCTGTAGAGGAACTTATGACGCTTGCAAAAAAATTCACAGTACAGTTTGTACAAACAACCGAATACCCACCATGCATCAAACATGCAATCGAGATCCTAAACAAAGGAGAGAATCTGCCGCACTCAGGAAGGTTCATGCTTGCTACCTATCTTTTAAACAAAGGTCAAACAATCGAAGAGATTGCACCACTTTTCAAAAATGCGCCAGACTACAATGAAAAAATAACACTATACCAACTAAAACACTTGGCAGGAAATTTTGGAAGCGGCACCAAATATGCTTGCCCGTCATGTGAGAAGCTAAAAAGTGAAAATCTCTGCTTTGCCATACCAGAATGCGCAGGCATTGTCAACCCACTACAGTTTGGAAGGAAAAAAATAACCAATGCTTGAAAAAGACGTAAAATTCCTAGAAGAAGTCTTCAAAAAATATTATTTTGAGCACTTTGATCTAATTCACACACCTCAGAACCCAGAGATGCGAGAATTTGGATACCAAAAATTCAATGGTGGAATGAATAGACACATCACACTGAAATCAGACAAGGAACTCCACCTCCTTTTGATGACACAAGTACCATCAGATGTGTATTGCTCAAACGCCCGTTACTCATTTCCAAATCTGCCTATGGCAGAAAAAGACTGGCAGGGCGCGGAGCTTATCTTTGATATTGACGCCAAGGATCTCAACCTGCCTTGCAGGGTAAACCACACATGCAAAAAATGCACAAACTGTGCAAACGTCTTTGCAAACTCGGATAAATGTCCAGCTTGTAATGCAGCAAAATTTGAAACCACATCAGTACTTTGCAACGAATGTATTTCGGCCGCAAAAAACGAAGTAAAGAAGCTAGTTAATGTGCTCACTTTGGACTTTGGAATAAAAAAAGAAAACATCTCTGTATTTTTTTCAGGCAATGAAGGATTCCATGTCTATGCGTCAAGCACAAATTACGAAAAACTAGACTCCAAACAAAGGGCCGAGCTTGTGGATTATGTGATGCTCAAGGGAGCTTTGCCCGAAACCTTTGGTGCCAAATACAACTTTGCAAAATCCCAGTTTGCAGATGTTGACGATAAGGGCTGGCCTGGACGCGTCTCAAAATACATATTTGGCTCCAAGTCAAATAAACCCAAAATCTCAAAACAGCTGATCTCAGAAGGCTACGCTGCCTTCAAAAAACGACTGGAAGACGCTCAAAAGGAAATAGGAGTCAAAGTAGATCCAAATGTGACAATCGATGTACACAGAATCTTCAGGCTTGGTGGAACGCTGAACAGTAAAAGTGGCCTTACCAAGATGTTCTGCCAAGATCTGGCAAAATTCAACCCCTCCATCGATGCGTGTTATGTCGATGACGACAAAGTCACTGTGACGGTGAACTGTCCTGTAGAATTCAAACTAAAGCACAAAAAATTCGGGCCGTACAAAAACGAGCAGATCACAGTGCCAAAATACGCCGCCGTTTATATGATCTGCAAAGGGTATGCTACATTTGCCTGCTAGGTGCATCCTAAGACATTAATTTATCCACAAAGGAAAAACTTTGAATTTGTATAGTTCCTCTACTGAAGCCAACTCGCCGCAACCAGGCGCAGGCAAACTCATCCGACTTGGTATCGTAGCCATAATCGGCATAATAGTGCTGGCAATAGTAGGCAACCAAGGCGTCATACTGTCAATGAATATGACAGAATTTGGGGATCAATTCACAAAACCCCTCCAATACTCGATTATCTCAGCGCTTGTACTCTCAGCTATTGCACTTGTTAATGTAGACATTAAAAACCGCTCTTCCATTGTTTGGTATTCCATACAAGTTGTCATCACGTTTTTGAACCATGCAACCCACGATCCGCTTGCAAAAAACATCCCAAGTTTTAGGGACTACAGGCTGAGTGTTCCGCAGTTTGTAATTTGGCAGATAACAAAGATCTTCCTCTTTGGCGCATTCTTTGTTAACATCATGTTTGGCCTTGCCCTAGTTTACATGCTCGACGGTAATGACTTGGGAATAAGTAAAATTCCGGCCGTCTTCACGCTACCGTTTATTACCCCAATGTCGTCGGAGCCTGCACAAGCCGTCATCGAACTCATACCTGCACTTACCATTGTGGTGCCACCATTGCTTGGCGTAATAGGAATAAGGCTTGTAATATACGTCGGACTTCATTCAATAGTCAGAGTAATTACCTCATACATTTCTGATTCTTCGCAAGGTAAACCCAAGTTCCTAAACTATGTCTCAACTATAGAAGGAATAATTGGAATAGGAGTGATTTGGGCAGGAATCAACCTCTTCTTTACAGAACAAATCGATTACAACACCAAATACGTAATTGGTGGAACACTTGCAGCTGGCTTTGCACTCATTGCGTTTGCCGTACTTGATAGGTTCCGCTCAAGAGTACTTACACATCCAATAAAGCGCGACATCTACATTAGAATCTTCACGCTTATCGCAATAGGAATCATTGCCGGCTCTATAATGGCCGTAAACAACAGCATAGCTGACACTCGCAAAATAGAATACCTCGGTCCCTATACACAACAACAAATCACCGTAAATCGATATCTAGGTGAGCTAGACAAGATCAAGACAACCACTACCAACGTGAATCTGGTGTCTGTCTCACCAAACAACATCAAAAGCTACATGGACAAAAACCGCGATGTCTTGGATTCGATCCGAATCTGGGACTGGGAGGCAGCGTATGCAAAGCTAAAGCCAGAGATCGGCCTCATACCATATGTAGACTTTGAAGACAACGACATTCTCAGATTCAACAACACACTCTACTGGACAGCATCAATGAAACCCATCCTTCCATCTACTGTGAGCCTTGAGAACCGATGGTACAACGAACACCTTGTATACACACACGTTCCAAACGGATTTCTAACGTTGCAGGCAACGACGGGACAATCAGTAGACAGCAGCAAGCTATTCGCACAGAGAGCAATTTACTACGGCGAAGGCGGACTGTTTAGCGAAACTTGGTCTGCGTATCCTACAACGCGAGGAAGTATAAGCGCGGAGCTTAACAACGCATTATACTCCGGAAGGGGTGGAATAAATGTCGCGCCACCACTCAGCTGGGTCTTTGAGCCGAACTTTCTTTTGTCCTATCCAGGCACCCCGGTACATGTGATGAGATACAAAGACATCTACGATAGAATGGAGACATTATATCCGTATTTTCTGTATAATTTGTTTGGGCAAAAACTGGACTTTTATCCTGTAACTGATGGCAAAAACACATACTGGCTTGTACCATTGATTGTGGGATTTGATACTCACGCAGTGCCTTGGTCGATAGGCAATCCGTATCTCCGTCTGGTGGGATTTGCGCTTGTAGATACCTATAATGGTGATATCACCCTCCTCAAGTATGGCGATGACTATTTTGCAAGGATTCTCCACAGCCAATACGGCGACAAGTTCCAGCCAATACCTTCATGGTTAAATGAGCAGATAAGGTACCCGCAAGAGCTCTTCACTTGGAAGACAGAGATGTTCAACATATACCACGTTACAAACACAGAGACCTTCATTCAGGCAAACTCATTTTATGAGATCCCAGCTAGATTGGAGGCATACTACATAGCAGCAAAACCGCCAGGTTACGACAAGATCAAATTCTTGGGGCTCTTGTCACTGGAGCTTAGAGGATCACAAGGAAAGAACCTTTCTGGCTATATGATAGTGGAAAACGATCTGCCAGCCCTTGGTAAGATGCAGTTCTACCAAGTACCATTAATCTCTACTACAAAACTGATCGGGCCAACCGCAGTAAGAGAAGCACTTGACAAGGACAACGACTTTGCGCAATTAAAAACACTGCTTAGGACTCCTCGTATAGGTGACAACATCTTGTACAGGGTGGGAGATCACGATATCTATTTCATACCTGTGTACACTGCGGGATCTGGAGGCGGAGTAGTTGCAGAATTGGGTACCATCGCAGCGGTGGGTGCCGCATTCAACGGCGAATACTATGTTGGACTTGGAAACACCCAGCATGCTGCGTTTGATGCGTATTTGCGCAAGCTTTCCGGCGTACCTCTAACTTCGACATCGCAGGTGGAACCTGGATTTGACAAGACTGGCAGAATTGAGGCAATCAAGTCTATGTTTGAGGAAAAGGGAATCGATGTTGTGACGCCTACCGCACTGTCTGTACCACTATCGTTTAGAGAGGGCGAAGTCTCGTTCTTTACTCAAGCAGATCTGGACACAACAAATGAGTTGCTTGACAAGTTCATTGACAAATTCGTAACTCCAAGGGGAAAACGCGTTCTCATGTGGCAGCAAGATGACATTGTTAACATTGGAACAATCGTAGTAATTGACAGCATACCTGAGCTGCACTACATCTCCATCGAAGTTGGCAAGTAAATTCGGCTCTAGAAACTGAATTTATGATTTTATGATTATGGGCATGGCAAAGCTGTCGAGCGTTTGGGATTTCAAGCTTATGCACACATCTGCTTTTTTCTTTGAGACGTCGTTTCCAATTCCCGTCGTTTCCAATTTTTCACCCCCTCTTTTTTGGTCGGCCAATATGCGTCAGTCAGCTATTCGGGAGCACAGTCCAATTTTTAGCCGCCTTGAGCAGCCCATTCAAGAACAGGTTGTGTCAACCATACGGTAGTCTGGCAGGACAAATGGTGTATGTGTATAGTACTGAAATGAAAGGAATCGCTCATCTCAACAGGAACTGCGAGAAGTTACGCCTATAGAGTTCACAAAGTCAACAAAAGGCTACCTGACTCGTCCGGCAGAGTTCACACAAGATCACAAATAAAAGAAGTACATTGGGGTGTTGTATGTTGCTTGTGGTAGATAACGGTTCCATATTTACAAAAAATATAGTTAATTTTCTTTCAAAAAAGATGGACTGTACAGTAATGCCATTTGAAAAAATAAAATTCGAAGACATTGACAATTTTGAGTCATACATCCTATCTGGAAGGCGACAAAACAACCAGCAAATGAATGCATTAAACTCCAAAATAATCAATCACGCAATATCTGAAAAAAAGCCATTACTTGGAATCTGTTATGGTGCAGAGATTCTGGCACTGACTACTGGAGGCACGATCAGAAAGATGAATTCGGCTCAAAAAGGAGAAGGGACGATAACCGTAATTAAAAAAAATCCACTATGCAGTGGTATCATAAACGTCTACCAAAGCCACAATTTCGAGATAGCTCAGCTTGGGAAGTCACTTGTACAGCTTGCATGCTCGGCAAGCTGCAAATATGAAATGGTTCAGTACAAAGACACAAAGGTCTTTGGAACACAATTTCATCCTGAAATGACACAGGACGGACTTGCGTTAATCGAACGGTTTGTCTCGCTTTGAACGGTTTTAATATCAAAATAGGCGACTCAAAACATGAGTGAACATGAGCTCCTAGTTCCGCCTGTAACAGAGGAGAACATCTGTTTGCCTCTTGCCGTAAGTGTCGTATCAAAATACTGGAATGTCAACCTGCCACTTGCGGAAGCAAAAGAGATCGCAAAAAAATACCAAAATGTTCGCGGAAGCATCCTGATAGAAGGAATAGAACTTGCTGAACGACACGGCCTTGGCAGCCTCATCTCACATTCATCATTGGCAGAGCTCAAAAAGGTAATTGACATGGGCATACCACCAATTGTGATCCTCCCCGGCCTGTACGAAGTTGTGCAGCATGCATCTGTTATCTCTGGCTACAACCAAAAGGAAAACTCCATTATTCACTACATGCCCCAGCCAGACCAAATAGGGATGATCCCGCAAAAACAGTTTGATAGTATGTGGGAAGAGGACGGACGGCTAGCAATACTTGTTGCGCCAACTGACATCATAACTACGATCAGAGTTGAAAACAAAAACAAGGAAAAATCAAACCGACTTTGCTTTGTCTCTGAAAAGCTAAACCTGCAAGGAAAAACAGATGATGCCATCAAAACACTCAAAGACGCAATAACACTTGATGGGACGAATTCGACGGCATTATGCCTATTAGGTGGAATCTACAACGAAAGGAATTCATCTGAGTGTGTTCAATATTATCAACAAAGCATAACACACAACAAAAGGTGCTATCTTGCGTATAGGGGCCTTGGGAATTATTACCTGAAGACAAAACAATTTGAGAAAGCAGAATCGCATTATACTGAAGCAATCAAAATCAACCCGACTCGATTCGGGCCGATTTACAAAAATCGCGGAATCGCCAGGCTTGAGCTAAAGAAAAACAAAGAAGCAAAGCAGGACTTTGAAGACTACCTCAAGCACACACCAAACGCAAAAGACAAAACCCAGATCTTAGAGGCAATAAAAGAAATGTAATGCGGCGTGCGGGAATTGAACCCGCGACCTTCAGCTTGGGAAGCATGACTTGGACTAACACCGCGCAGATCAATTCAAAAATTATTCCAGAAAATCATCTAACTGAACTTGCAACATCCGACGATTACAAGTGGATGTATTTGACCAATTTGCAGAACTTTAATGCTAGTTATCGAGATACATGCGTGTTAGCTCAGTTGGAAAAAGAAGTGAATTATAAATATCTGGAAGTAGATCAATAATCGGTGAGTAAATTCTACCAATAAGTAGAATCTTGGTTGAAAGGTCGATGTCTGCGGAGCAGAATGGGACAATTAAACCAAGAGTCACCAATTAATTCTATTCTTCCAATCCCATTTGTCTTTGTATGTCAGTATGTTTTTGATCTCATCGTAATACTGAGAGTTTCCATACTCGTATTTTGCATATGTTGCACCAGCAATATAATCAGCAATTTGCAAAGCTGGATTCAAAACAGAATTTGCGTGATCGATTTTTAAACTTACATTCATGTTTCGGTCTATTTGATTTTTCAGATAATCTATTTTCTGCTCACAATAGTCATTGAAGCCTCTTTGCGCCTTTGATGACATGCTTCTATCTATTGTGTAGATGATTCGATTGTATGGATCAATTCTTACTAGATGATTATTCACAACATTAGATATGACATAGTTTACTGCCAGATAATTATAGAGATAACATGGATCACTTTTGAGTGTGGACTTGACGCTATCTTTGTAAATGACTACTATACCCGTCTTGACATTAAACGTTTTGATGAGCCTTAGAAATCGTTGTTTTGTTTCGTGACTATCTTTTGAAAATTTGAACTCGTTGATCTTTTTTCGGGGTTTTGAATGAGTGTTAATACTTTTTTGTAGACGCTTAATTTTGGTCTCAATCACATTGGGCAAGGAGTTAATGACAATCACATAACTGACGACAAAAATCTTTGTTGAATTATTAGTGAACCCCAAGTTCCCAGATTCATCAACAAAAATGTTAATGTGTGGCAAGTGTATTCTACAAAAAGCAGATTTTGCGCATGTTTAAACTTGATTTTTGTTCAATCCTACACCAAATTTAACAAAATTTAGCTAAAGTCAGATCTACGATCTTTTAGATCGCCTTTTAGTAATCTAACATTTTGTGATGAGACAATTTCTGAAACTATTTGATAATATTTCTTGATCTAATCGATAAAAAATCACTTAGTTTCTATGAATAATGCTTAGCAAGACTGAACGTGATTATCTGTCTGAGGATTATGTGCCGAGATCTGACCATAAACGCGTACTGGATCACCGAATCAGAAATAAACTGGATATATTTTTCATGCTGGAATTACCTCTGTTCAACAGCTCGGGCGTTAATTTAGTAACAATGTTACTGAAAACAGTAACATGGAAACAAGCAATAAAAGAAATGTAATGCGGCGTGCGGGAATTGAACCCGCGACCTTCAGCTT